>JBBISE010000111.1:0-12146 GCA_037441445.1 Salinivirgaceae bacterium | reverse complement strand
TTTAAATCAAAGCAAGATTGTTTTAACCAACAACCTTATGAAACTTGACACCTAAGGATAATTCAAAAATACTGATTGATGCAACGAATTATCCTTCCTTTCCTTTTCAGCTATTGCATAGCCACAGGCCTGTTTGCCCAGGATGAATTTAAAATGGGCAATTGGCGTGCCCATTTTCCGTACCATCAGTTGAATCATATTGTCTATGATCCTCCTGTGATTTGGGGTGCCAGTTTTTCGGGGCTATTTTCCTATCAGCTTGAAGATTACGCCATTGAGCGGTACAACAGTCTCAATGGCCTGTCAGATGTTGGAATAACAGCCCTGAGGTTACATCGAGGAACAAAATCGTTAATTGTTGGATATGAAACCGGAAATATTGATGTTATCAAAAACGGGCAGGTAACAAATGTGCCTGATATCAAAAGAGCCGATATTTTAGGATCGAAGACAATAAAAAATATTAAGATTATCGGAGACACCGTGTTTGTTATCACACCTTTTGGTATAAGCCTGTTGAGTTTAACCAACAACGCAATACTATCTACCTATCGTTTTGGCACATCGCAAACAGCCATTGAGGTAAATGATATGGCTATCCTTGGTGACAGCCTTTTTGTTGCCACCAGCCGCGGAGTATATTGTGCACCACGGCAAGGTCAAAACCTGCTTGATTTTGGCAACTGGAAACGTTTAAAACAGTTACCCCTGGTTTCCATTAACTACGATATATGTGAGGCATGGGCAGACACCCTTTGGGTAGGACGAAAAATTGCGGGATGGCAAAATGATGAAGTTTACCTTTACAGTAAGGGCAATTACAGACGTTTTCAATTCCCTTCGTTTGGTTGCGACATACGTAGGATAAATGCGGACAACGGATATTTACACCTGGTGGCAAACAATGAAGTCTATTGGTTCAAACCCAACGGACAACAAGTACACCGTCAACCCTATTTCGGAACTAAGCTTGCCGGTCCGTCAGATTTAATTGCCCTTGATGAATGGAATTTCTTTGTGGCTGATCCTGTTGCGGGGTTGATAAAAAAAATCAAATATCAACCTGACGCCGATACCATTGCCCCCAATGGTCCCGCCTACTACCAGAGCTTTCACGTAAATGTGACCGACGACGAGGTTTGGATTTCAGGTGGTAGCCATGGTCAACCCTGGAATCATTATGGGATCTACCGGTTTAAAAACAATTTCTGGACGAACTATAACCGGTTTACAACCGATTCAATGCTGAATGTTCGCAACATTTCACTATCTATTACCAACCCGGGGAACCCTAAACACATTGTTGGGGGTTCGTACGGATTTGGGTTGGTCGAGTTTCTGGATGACGCGATTACCAAAACCTGGAACATTAATAATAGCCCGCTCGAGGCTGCTTCGGGGTTGGGAGAAGGATATAACCGCATTACCGGGCTGGCGTTCGATAAGCGTCAAAACCTGTGGATTTCGCAATGGGGAGCCGACAACCCTTTGGCAGTAAAGAAAAACAACGGAGAATGGCAGGTTTTCAATTTCGATAATCAAATTAACCGAAAATATTCCGGCGAAATGACATCAACACCATGGGGTGATATCTGGATGCTGCTGGAAGGACAGGGTATCGCCGTATTTAACCCTGACAAACTGCTAAATGGTCAGCCCAACGCATATAAAGTATTCGATGTTAAACGTTCAGACGGAACCATTCACCGCGAAGTAAAAACCATAGCCGTCGATAACGACGAAACCATGTGGATAGGGATGCGCACCGGTGGTATCTTTGTTTATTACAATCCAAGAAATGCACTAACAGGCAACATGGTGGCATCTCAGCTCCTTGTTGAACTGGAAGACCGTGTGGAATATCTCCTTGGTAAAGAGTTGATTTCCGATATCAAAGTCGATGGGGGTAACCGTAAATGGATTGCCACCCAAGGCGGAGGAGTTTTTTTAGTCAATGAAGGTGGAAACAAACAAATCCTGAACCTGACAGCAGAAAACAGCCCTTTGATTTCCAATGTTGTATATTCAGTGGATATCAACAAAAAGTCGGGTGAAGTGTTTTTTGCAACCGATTTGGGTACCGTTTCGTACGTTGGAAGTGCAACCGAAGGACAGGCTGAACTGACTGAAATTGATGTTTACCCAAGTCCGGTGCACGCAAATTACCAGGGCGCAGTCATTATTCGGGGTTTGATGGAGGACACAACCATAAAAATTACCGATTTGACCGGTAAACTAGTCTATGAAACCTATTCCAACGGTGGTACGGGCATATGGAACGTCCGCGACTTTGATGGGAACAGAGTTCCAAGCGGGGTTTACCTTATTTTCTGTGCATCCGAAGATGGGGCTTACACGGCCAACGCGAAGATTTTCGTCGCCGGACAATAATATCAGGTTGTTGTACAGTTCTGGCAGATGGCAGGAGACACCTTTCCCCGGGCAAGGTGCGTGACAAAATTCCGTCTCCTTTCTGATCCCCACGCGAACTCGGCCAAGTGTCCAAAAGAGAACGCTGCCAGTTTGTCGAAACAGCAGGGAACCAAATGGCCATCGCTGGTATAAACAGCATTGGTCAATGCACGCCAGCAAACTATCTTCTTTCGTTTACGTTGTGCAGTATTTTTTCTCCGGAACCGCTTTTTCGACGGAAGCCATTTGGCTAAATTTTCCTCCGATTGATCGTAAACCTGCATGGTTTTGAATTCAACCTTGTCGGCGAACCAATACCGTGCCTGCTGTTTTATTTCTTTTCGCTGGTTTTCAGTGTCTTTTGTAAGCAAGGTTTGAAAAACCACCCTGGGAAGTTTCTGTTTTCGGAGAATGTTTACTTCTACATCGCACAGGGAACACTTATGGTCATTGAGCATATCATGCTGGGCGGAGTTGAAGCAGGGTGAAATGTCGCTGGTCATACTTCGACTACGCTCAGTATGACCCTTTGCGTGGTCTTTTCTCTCTTTTCCCTGTTTTAAGGCCCGTAGACATGCCAACCCGTAAACAATTTTATCTAACTTCCCTCCCACCCTATATTTATCATAGACCGCCTGGTCTATACCGTCTGCAGAAACCACAAGCCGGTTAAGCCCCGAATGTACCATTTTTTGGCAGTTTGCATAATTGAGTAATTGGCCGTTGGTGCTAAGAATAGTAAACAACCCCTTCTGTGAGGCATAGTTGACAATGTCGAACCATTGCGGGTTAAGCAGTGGCTCGCCCTGAAAATAGAGGATGGCTACCAAGGCCCGATCTGCGTGGTTGTCAATAATTTCTTTGGCCATGTCCAATGACATAAATGGATTTTGGCGGCGTACCAACCCCTTGCCCGAAGGACATTCCGGGCATTTCAGGTTGCAAACTGAGGAGATTTCGAGAGTAATGGTAACGGGTTTGTTTCGAAACCAAACCGGTATCCCGGCTTTCAGGAAAAGAGAATGTACGAAAGAGAAGCAGAGGTTTGCCAATCTGCGGAATGAAATGCTTTTCCAAATAGAAAATAAATGCAACATAGCTACTGCGAAGGTACAAAAAGGGCACCTTTGCGATGCCCTTTTTTATAGTGACGTTAAAAAAACTATTGAATAGCAATGGTTTTAACAACGGTGTTATCGGCATTGATAACTTTAACGGTGTAAATTCCACCTTTGAAACCACTAACATTGATTTCATAAACATCGCTGTCGGCCATACCTTTGAAAGCAAGGCGTCCGTCAATGCTGTAAATTTCAATGGCGGCTCCGTTAACGTTGGCCACTGTCAGCTTCTCGCTAGCCGGGTTTGGATAGACCACCAACTCATTCAGGCCATTGTCGTCAATGGACAGCGTGTTGTCAACGGTTTTGGTGATTACGTCTGCACAACCTCCGGTTATGTTTTCAACTGTAAGAGTTACTTCATACACCCCTTGGGCTGTGTAAATGTATTGCAGGGTTGGTGTTGTTCTTGTCAGTGTAACGCCATTTCCTAAATCCCAAATGTAGCGTGCACCGGCAATTACACCTGTTGAAGATGCAGCTGTAAAATCAACCAAACGAGGGAAGCCTGCATTTACAGTAAATGTAAAGTCAGCTTCAGGAAGGCTAACGATATCGACCATGTTTTCTTTCGTTTCCGTCATAGTCGTGTTTCCGTCAGATATGGTAACGCTAACCGTTTTCATGCCTGGAGTAGAGTAGGTTACCGCGTGTGGGCCTTCTGTATTGGCTGTGGCCGGTGTTGCGCCTTCGCCAAAATTCCACTCTATTTCAGTAAATTGTCCAAAAGAGGCATTTGTATAAGTTACTTCTTGCTCAACACAGGCTTTGATAATGTCCACGGAGAAATCGGCTGCCATATTCGATGTTCCATTAAGAACCCACATACCACCACTATATTCTCCTTGGAATGCACCAGCATATCCTTTGGTTTGGCTGACCATGTCAACAGAAACAAATTGATGTGCTGTGTAGTATTGCGCGTAATCAACCCAAGTTGTTCCGGCATCCATGGTATAAGAGACACCCATTTTATTGCTTTCGAAATCAGCACCCACACTTACAAACATATTCTCCACTCCAGGCACGGCTGAAATGTCAGAACTATAAAAATTATTAGGTGCGTCCAAAAGCTCAGTCCAAGTTTCTCCGCCATCAACAGTTTTGAATTTTCTGGCTGCACCGGAAACAGAAGCAACAGCTAAGCCTGTCATGCCATCACCTGTAAATCCAATCCTGGTATTAACTTCTGTGCTAGTTGTGCTGAAAATCTGGTATTTGCTCCAGTTAATACCCCTGTCTGTTGATTTATAAACATAGCCATTGTTAGTGGTGTACCAAATGGTACTTCCTAATGCAGTATAGTGGCCAACAATACCATATTCGCTGGCACTTTCCGGTGCAGGAATGTTTGCCGAAGGCACCCGTGTCCAGTTGGCACCGGCATCGGTGGTAGTATAGAGTTCGTAGTATCCGCTTTCGGGGTCACCTTGAACTAAACCATTGTTTTCGTCGAAGAAGTGTACAACATTAAAGAAACTTGCCGCTCCTGCACCGGATAAAATGGGAGTCCAGGTTAAACCACGGTTAGTGGTTTTAATAATTTTATTGCCTGTTCCTGTTCCATAAGCTGCAATATACGCTGTATTGGCATCAATGCCAAATACTTGCGCAAAAGCAGTACCATAGGCAGCCTGTCCGGATGTCCAGTTTGCACCACCATCAACAGTCACTGAGAACACGCGGTAATTTGCTCCTCCTCCACTGCCATCACGACCAATAGCCCAGGCAACCGATTCGTTTACAGCTGAAATATATCTTGGATAGGTTGATTCTGCGGGAAATGCAGTATATTTCTTTACCCACAATAATTCATCTTCACCTTCAAGCGCGGGTTTAATGTTTATTACAGCAGCATTTCCATCGTTAAAATTGTCACCACCAGGATTAAGGCTACCCATTGTAAAATATCCATTCAGGTAACCATCCCAACCCCAGTTGAAATAAAACTGGTTGTTGTCGTTGTACCCAATACAAACAAAAGCGTGTCCACCGGAAGCAGCACTACTTCCCGAATAGTAAATGGGTCGTGCATTGTCCAACTCGCCTTTTAAAAGGTTAATCCAAGCTGTAGCATCGTAGTCCGCTTTTTCAACATACTGAATATCTTGATCGTATTTGAAATAGTTTGCCATAACCGGGGCAACGTCAGTACTCTGTGCGCCAGAACCAGAAGGACCATAATTCATGTCAACAGCAACTCCCAAATGATGGCTGAGCGTGGCAGCGGCCGTGCTTCCTGTGTTGGTTGGCATGGCGGCATAGTTGTAGGTGGTTGAAAAGAAATAAGCAGTTTGTACACCATAGTCAGGGTGTGTATATTTGTGCCATCCTGCTCCGGTTGCCGGGTACTGGTAATGGCGCATAATCATGGCCATGGCAGTAGCAACACAACCTACGGGTGTACCCGTTGGGCAATAGGTGTTGAAACCGGTTCCCTGTCCCCAGGTAATATTGAACAACGGTGCTACGGCTTTGGTATTTTTGGGGAAATTGTTTTCTAAAATGGCATCCCACTCCTGGCGGGTTTGAACGTTGGAAAGTTTTTTAGAAACAATGTCCACGATGGTTTCGTTATACTGGTTCAACCAAAACTCAGCATTGGGGTTAAGTTCGTTGCGGCGTACTTCACCCTCGTGCGAATAGCCCAAAATGGGGGTTACGGCATCGTCAGCGGCTACAAGAACAAAACCACCGGCGTTGAATACAAACGTGTAATAGGTTTGAATACCTTTATGTTCGGTAGTAAAAACATCTTTTACTGAGAAATCAGTAATGGTTGCCGGAGCGTAGTTCCGGTATTGGTTTTCGGCAATTTTTTGTGCTGTTTTCAGATCAACAGGCGCAGCGTAGCTGAAACCTACGGCCAAAAGCACAACGGTCAAAAGAGATAAAAATTTCTTCATGATTTTGTGTGTTTAGTTAAAAATTTAAAGTTCCTCACAAGGATTTGTTGCCGCCAAATTTACGATTTGTGATTGGGATATGGAAATAATGTAAACAATTTTCTGTTTTTTTTTTTTGATTGATGACAGTAAATATCGGTAACCAAAGGATTAGAACAATCTTCAATTAACTGTATAGTTCAAACAACAACGCGCTTTTAACAATCGAAAAAAGCGCATCCTTAAGCAAAATCCCGAAATGTAACCGTATTTTTGCAGGTATAAATTTCTGACATTAGAACCATGCCATACGATTTGATTATAGTTACCGGCCCCACCGCTACCGGGAAAACCCGCTTTGCCGTTGAGCTGGCTGCTTGCCTCGACGCCGAAATCATCAGCGCCGATTCGCGCCAGGTGTTCCGTGGCATGGACCTGGGCACGGGAAAAGACCTCACGGAGTACACCACTGGCGGAAAGGAGATAAAGCACCACCTGATTGATATTCTCGATGCCGGCGAAAAATACAGTGTTTACCGTTTTCAGCGCGATTTCCGGGAGGCCTACACCGATATAAAAGCACGGGGCAAAAAGGCTGTTCTGTGTGGTGGCACCGGTTTGTACATCGAGTCGGTGGTGCGCAACTACCAAATGCCCGATGTGCCCGAAAACCCCGAACTTCGAAAAAGCCTGGCTGGAAAAAGCCTGGCTGAATTAACCGAAATTCTTAGCAATCTAAAAAACCTGCACAACACCACCGATGTTGACACTTGCAACCGCGCCATCAGGGCCATTGAAATTGCCCGTTTCGAACAGGCAAATCCCGAAACGCGAACCCTGTTACCGGAATTACGATGCTTAGTGCTGGGTGTGATTTTCGACCGCCCACAAATCCGCAAGCGCATTACCGAGCGATTACAGCAACGGATTGGCGAGGGTATGATTGATGAAACCCGACTGTTGTTGGATCGTGGCGTTGATCCCGACGTGTTAATTTCCTATGGCCTGGAATACAAACACATAACCTGGCATTTGCAGGGCAAAATTACCTACGATGAGTTTTTTGCGGGGCTAAACACGGCCATTCACCAGTTTGCCAAACGGCAAATGACCTGGTTTCGGCGAATGGAACGCAACGGTATTAAAATAAACTGGATTGACGGTTATCTTCCCATGGAAGAAAAATTAAAACGGGCATTAACACTCATATATCAGGGTTGAGCCTGACCTGCCGGTTTATCGGGTTTTGGGCCTTGCTTTTTCTTGCGTTTGAAATTGTTCTTTTTCTTATCGCGGGGCTTTTTATTTGTTCGCTCGCCTTTTTCTTCCGGTTTTGGGGATTCGTGTGCCAGGCCCGGGATTTGGAGCAGGGGAATGGATCGTTCAATCAACCGCTCAATTTTCCTTAGCCTGAAAAGATCCTTCTGGGTAACCAGGGTAACCGCTTCGCCTTTGGTGTTGACGCGTGCCGTGCGGCCTACACGGTGCACGTAGTCTTCGGCATCGTGGGGGACATCGAAGTTAATGACCATGTTAATTTCTTTAATGTCAATGCCGCGGCTCATGACATCGGTGGCCACCAGGATTTTTATCTGGCGGGCACTAAAAAACCGAAGAACCTCTTCGCGCTTGTCTTGTTCGAGGTTCGACGAGATTCCCTGTGAAGGGATCCCCGCTTTTGCCAACGATTTAACTATTTCGTTTACTTTTAGTTTCGACGAGGTAAAAACCAGAATACTGTCATAGTGTTGCCGCTCGGCCAGCAAATGGGCCACAACCTTGGTTTTGTCGTTCTCGGCCACAAAACAGGCTTTCTGATCGACGCCCTCGGCGGGTTTCGAAATGGAAAGGGATATTTCTTTGGGGTGATGAAGAATTTTTTTTGCCAATGCCCGGATGCTGGGGGCCATAGTGGCGCTAAACATCAGGGTTTGCCGCTTGGCCGGCAGATAGGATATAATGGCTTTGATATCGTCAATAAAACCCATGTCCAACATGCGATCGGCTTCGTCGAGGACAAGATGGCTTACCTCGGAAAAGTTGACATATCCCATTTTAAGGTGCGACAACAACTTTCCGGGAGTGGCAATAACAATATCGGCACCTTTGGTCAGGGCTTCGCGTTGTATCTCCCAGTCCATGCCATCGCCACCACCGTAAACAGCAATGGAACTGACGGATGTAAAATAGGAAAAACCCTGAATTTGCTGGTCAATCTGGACTGCGAGTTCGCGCGTTGGAACAATGATTAAGGTGTTTGTTGAGCGTGCTTTTTTTCCAACCATCATATTCAGAATGGGTAGAACAAAGGCTCCGGTTTTTCCGGTTCCGGTCTGGGCGCAGGCAATCAGGTCGCTTTTTTCAAGAATAATGGGGATTACTTTTTCCTGAATGGGTGTGGCATTTTCGAAACCCATGTACGATATTGCCTCTAGTATTTTGGGGTCGAGATTAAGTTCGGTGAACGTCATTTTGTATATTAAAAATTGTTAGAACCGGACAATCGCAGAAATCATTCCAAAACCAGACGAAATTCCTTTTCAGCCAATAAATTAGTGCCTTGGAAAACTTTTACCCTGTACTGCCCCGGTTTTCGGTTGTTGGGTGTCGCTGAAATAGAACTTGTCACTGCCCTTGGGTTTTCCACATCGGCGGGATCAATATTTTTACGAAATAAAGTGCTGCCCTCGGGATTTTCCCAATGAATGGCCATTTTCTTTTTTTTGTCTGGTTTTATCCGGCTTAGGTCAACCACTGCCGTAATCTTCTGGTTAGCAGCAATGATAAACGACCAAGCCTCTCCTGTAATTTCCCCGGTTTCTTTGTCGTACTTCGTGCACAAGAGTATGCTAACAGGCGATCTCTTAGGCTTTTTTTCAACCTTTACAACTGGCTCGGGCATTAGCGTAAAGGTCTGTTGAGCAATCAATTACCGGAAAAGGTAGAGGTTTACCCGGTAGGCACCCGTGGGGCGTTTTCCGGGCGAAATGGAAACAGAACTGCGAAGCAAGTAGGTGGAGTCGCCCGGGGAAATGGAGATGCGTCGGTTGTATCCGCCTGTGCTGTCGGGGGCAATCCATTCCATCAGGAATTTTAGCTCCTCGTCTTCGTTCACGGGTTTGTTGCGGAAAGAAACTACCGCATTGACCCAGTTTTTATTGCCGATGTAGAAAACCGAATCGACTTCGGAAAGCTCGCCTGTGGTTTTATCGACTGATTTGCACATGGTTATGGAAGCCCCAAACCCACGGGCAATGGAGTCGTTATATTCGTGTTCGTCAACAAAACGGAACGGTTTTTCGGCTATCAGCTCGCGAAAATGGTAAACCCGAAACAGATAGTTTCCTGGTGTGCGCGATTCGGACGACAAAGAACTTTGGATGATGTTTGCCGTATCGGAAACAAATTGGGTTATCTCCTTTTTGAAAATGCTGGTTCCGTTTGGATTAATCCACTCTACATGAAAAAGTTGGGGCCGATTACTTAAATTCTCATAATTTTCAATACGAACCCAAGCCAAAACCCGCTCTTTTTCGCCTACCGGAAAAGCTGTTCCCGCAAACAACGGTTTCTGGGAGGTCTTTCCAAGGTTCCGGCAAAGGGTAATGCTGGTGGAAATTTGGCCCTCCTGAACCGGAGGGTATTTTAACTCGCCGTCAGGCGAAACAACGGGATTGCTTTGGCGGGTCGAGCAATGGGTAAACGCAAGGAAAAGCAGAAAAACAAAGGCGTAAAGTCTGTATCGGTCTCTGCTTTTTCTGACCTGTGTGTTGAAGTTGACTGGGCTTATCATCGTAAAAACTAAATCATACGGATGAAAAAATTGTTGCTTCTGGCTTTAACCTTGTAAAACCAGTTCGATAGGGGCAACATAATGGCAAGCATCGCAGCAAAACCAACAAACGTGGCAAGGATACCGCCCTCGAGATAGAAAAAGTCGGGACGTTTAACGAAAATCCCCAGTATGGACAGGTGGACAGCGTAGAAAAACATGGGAACTTTTCCGGGAATGGCAAAAAATGTGGTTAGCCGGGGAACATGTTGGTTTAGTACCATAAACATGGTTACCCCAAAAACAACCATTCCAAAGAAAAACGTGTGGTGGAACAGGCTTGGCGGGTATTTTTGATCAACAAAGAACGAAATTGAGCCCACTTCGGACCACGCGAAAAGGTTGCCATATCCTTCAAACAACCTGATAGAGAAAGCAATAACTACAGAAAGTGTGGCTATTCCCAACCCATATAAAATTCGTTCTTTGTTGGTTTTCCAGATTTCGAACCACCCCTGCGCCATGACCGACCCATGCAGCGACAATGCAAACCAGGGTATTACCGGGTACTTGTTAAAATCGCCCGAGGTAACCAATGTTTCCATCAAAATTCTTTGCCACACAATGTCCGTATTGTAGCTGATTTTCAACAGAAACGGGTGTACCAGTAGCAGAAAGACCCCGAATCCCAACCGGTATTGCCAGCGTTGCGAAACAACGGCTGTAAAAAAATCATGGAAATCCCAATGGTGGAGATAATTCCCAAATGCCAGAGGTTCAGGGCGCGAAACCCGCCCCAGGAGGCGTTCACCCAAATCATTTGCACCGCCACCAGAAACAAGCCTCTTTGCACAAAATACCAACGGGCGGCATGCGGCGTTGAGCCCTTCGCAACACTGCGAGTAAACGAAAGCCATACCATGGCGCCGGCCATAGTTAAAAATCCAGGGGCACAAAGGTACCCTGCGTACCGAAGGGCAAATTGACCCCAGGAAGGAAATAGCGGATCGAACGGATCGAGTTGTTTCCAAATGGAATTCAGGTAGTACGAACAGTGTCCCGACAGCATCAGTACCCCTATAAAGCAGCGGAATTGGTCAATATATTCGAAGCGTTGTTTTACTTCCGTCATGATTTTTGTTGGAATTATGGCTTCTTAATGATAACCAATCCATCAACATTGTCGGCAACGTAAATGTAGTTGTCGTCCATGTCAAGACCCACGGCCTGTTTTAATTCCAGGCGACCCAAAACTTTGGGTGTGGCAGGACTGGTAATATCCAGAATATGGAAACCACCCTTTTCGGCAGCAAGATAGACTATTTTATTGTCATAAATCAAGTCGAAAGCATTTCCTCCGGAACTGTAACTTCCCACAATGTGGACATTTTGCAAATTGGAATAGTCAACAATCAACAATCCACTAGTGCCGGCAGCTATAAGGGACAGAGAATCTTCTTCGGCCAAAACAACATTTTCGGCGTAACCCTGAGTATCAAACCAGGCAGCTGTAGGATAGGTTCCGAAACCTTCATCGAAGGTTGAAATATCGAAAATGGTAAGCCCCATTTCGCCACAGGCCACAAACATAAGTGTTTTGTCGGAAGTAACGGCAACTCCGTTTGCGTAACCGTTGGTGCGGGTATTAACGCGAATGTCAGGGAAAGCGGGGCTACTGAGTTCGGCAATACCTACGCCCTGCTCGCTGATGGCGCAAAACATATATTCGTCAACAATGACAGCATCTTTGGCTGGTTTTATGTTTAGGTTCCAGACAGTGGCAAACGGTGCCATCGGGTTTGAAATATCAATGGCTGTAAAACCAAAGGTTCCTGCGGCCAGATAAACATGGTTGTCTTTGCGACAGATACGGCGCGAATAGCCTCGGACATTTTCTGTTGTAATGGGGCTGTCTAAAAAGGCAGCCTCTTTTTTTTAGTGTATTGCATTTGAATA
>JBBISE010000110.1:0-12587 GCA_037441445.1 Salinivirgaceae bacterium | reverse complement strand
ATTGAAGAACCAGTCTTCTTTCAGCATCCATTGATAAACCTCTTCAGGCGCGGGTTCAGATGGCGCATTGGGATTGGCAGGATTGACTCCAAACTTCGATTCAACTTCAGAAATGGTAAGCACTTTCTTAAAAAACTCGTCTTCGTAGAGTTGCAAAATAGGAATTTTTTGGTCCTGTGGATTAAGCCTGGCATTAGGGGCGGCAACTCCTGTAACGCGGTCGGTCTGCTCGTCAAGTAAACCCTGTTGAGCTCTCATAATGAGAACCGTAAGACTCATCCTATCTTCAATGGGCTGCACCGGAAAATAGAGAGGATGGTTTATCTTTTCACGCATGTCAACTATTCGCCAAATTCTTTTTTTCCACATCACGTCCGATTCGTGCAGAAAATAATATGGTATAGGCTTACGTGCCGGAACATGTTCCTCGTCGTAAACACCCACCCTGTTGAATGTTTGAGCCTTTATTTCATTGGAAAGTCCGACAAAACAGACAACAAATATTGCGGAAATGAATGCAATGTTTTTCATATTCTTCAAGTTTAGTTTATTCTAAATACTAGGGTACCGATATTCTTATCACCATCGGGTCCGGTTGCAATAATATTCTCAAAAGTAATTCTTTCATTTCGCTGCAAGGATCTCAACTTGCTTAACACCCTTTCGCTATACTTAGCTTCGTTGTTGGGTTCAAATGAGTCAAATCCACTGGCGTCTTTGGTTACTACCGTATAACTTTTTACAGTGTATTTTATATTATCCATAATAAACCCTTCCAAAACCGCATCAACCTGTCCTGCTTCAACAAGATCCCTTCTGGAGATATTGCCACTGGTTCTATTCGCGATTTTTGCAGTTGGTGGAGGAACGGGTAGGAGCCTAAAATCTTTATTCCCAATATTTTGTCGTTTACCATCCACCTCAATAGCTACCGTAATTTTGACTGATCCTCCGGCTGCTGCTGGGATAACTTCCCACTTATCACCTTTTTTGGTCAATCTTGCGTTGCCATTAAGAGTTGGAAAGATCTTGTCCATTGGTAGTCCGGGAACGGAAATCTCAAGCGGGTTGGCGATTCCGGCGTAAAAGACGGTGTTAGCGGAAGCTGATATTACAGCCATAGGCTCATTAACCTGGAAAGTGTTCTTAAACGGGTATCGTTTTATGCTACCATCCGGTGCTTGCATTTCAATAAGTCCACCCCATTCATTCTGTCCAATACGACGCCCAACAGTTCTGTAAGCACCTACACCATTTTTAATAGGTAAGGTTTCATAACTTCCACGCATCTGGTATCCACCATCGGCAGTTTGTTCATAGCTTCCAACAAAGATCTTTGGATCCTGAGTACTGTCCCTGGCCGCAATAAATACACTGGCTGTAAACTCTTCACCGTTAATAATCATATTGCTTTTAGGTATGACCAAGCCTTCTAGTTTATTGAATTTGAATTCACTTTCATCAATCTGTCCATAAAGGTACCTTACTACATCTGCTTCAGCATTGCGCACGTCACTTTGCAACTTAGTCAACATCGTAATAACGGCAACTAAGGGCATGTGTGCAAATTGACCCGACTCCCATGTGAGCTGAACCCCTTCTTTGGGTGGGGGAGGGCTGGTATTCAGGTTTTTGGATATGGAACCGCGAACTACTGCGTTTCTTTCGTTTTCAGGAACAATCGAAAACAAAAAATTTCGAAAATCTTCTACTTTATTGCGAAGTTCTAATCCCCTGGCTTCCTGGGTTGGCCCGATCATTATCTGGTCGCCCACTGTGGCGTTGTCTTTAGCACTAATTTGTGAAGCAATAACATCACCATCAACCAATGCTATAGATTCTGGACCCTCAGCTACGGTTACAAGTTCAACTTTTATGCCCTTAATGTAATTTGAAAGTTCTTCGGCTTTAACCTTAACCTGTAGTGCAAGATCGTTCCACTTGCTTACTTTTGCCTCGTTAAGCGCCTTTTGTTTTTCGAAATCAGCGTACATCTTTTGGTTCTTGTCCTTGAAGTTTTCAACAGTATTGGTTAAACTGTCATTAACAAGGACAAACGAATCAAGAACCTCTTTTGATACGTTGATAGCCAACATAGCAGTAAGGAACAGGTACATCATACCTATCATTTTCTGCCTAGGGGTTTCCTTTCCTCCGCCCATAACCTTAGATTAGTTTTCATTTAAAGTTACGGTCGAAAGCATGCTTCCATATATCTCATTTAATTGAGATAGTTGTCCGTTCAACCTTTTTAATCCATCACGATACGATAGCGTTTGCTCTAGGCCTTCGTTAAAACCTGCAACCATTTGATTTCCCTTACCATAAAGATCTTCCAGCATTTTTGTGTGTTGGGAAATGTTTTGTAGGTGTAATTCGTATAAGGAATTAATTGACGATAAATTTTTATTTTGAGCTTCAATGTTGACCGAATATCCCCGAGAAGACTCTCTAACATTGCTTGCGGTTTGATTCAATTCATCAATCATCGTTTGGTACATTTGTCTAAGCTCAAGTTCGGATTTATTCATGCTTTCAATCAACTTCGATCCTGCTGCATTGAGAGACCCCACCATAGTCTTAACGCCTTCCTGAACAGCGTTTGAAACCGTATCACCAGTCTGACCAATTAGTTCCGCAGAACGAATATAGGATTCTGATAGATTGCCTACGGAATCTTTCAAAATATCTGTACTGTTATTGCAAACAACGGTAAGGCCTTCGGCAGCTTTGGCTGCATTATTCATATTATTGGTGAAAGCGCCGGTGGCCTCAATTGAGGTTTCGAGACCTTCGAATTTCTCAGCAATATCACCAACTTTGTGTATTCCTTCTCCCAGTTTTTGAAACATTTCGGGAGACAAATTTGCCTGGGCCAGTAAATTGTCAAACTGTTCAATTGCATGCAACCCCTTTAGCCCTTCGCCGGAAAAATTACCAGCAAAGACTGGTTGTGGTGTTGCGGCTGTTCCCTGTTGCTCATAGTAAAATGTTTCTTTAGGTGGAGGCATGTGTGCAATATTGAGCAATCTGTTATCGTGGTGAAGCCCTGCACCCCTGCCATCGTGACCACCTCTTTCACCAGGCTCAAAATCATCGGTCATCCCTGCCAATTCCGGATAAACCAATGTCCAGTCAACCTCTTCGTGAAGTGGTTCAAAAGCCGAAAGGAAAAATATTAAAACCTCGGTTCCCATCCCGGCAACCAACATATAACTTGCTCCAGGCCAGTGCATGATTTTAAACAATGCTCCCAGAAGTACCACTGATGCTCCCCACCCATAAACAAATTTCATTATGTTCTTATAGGTTTTACTTTCAACAAATTCGGAAATAGACATACTACAGTATTTGGTGTTGATTAATAAACGGATGATTTTGACGAAATTGCCGGTGCGGTTCCCATGTGGGCACGCACGCATCTGAATCCGATGTACGATTTTGCGGTATCCTGATATTCATAGGTTCTGGTTCCATTTTGAAGGAAATAGGCTATATCCTTCCACGAACCACCACGAACCACTTTCCGTTTTAGTACTGGCTGATCGTCACGCTGAGCACTATATTCATAAGCGGGGTTCATGTTATGAGTATAACTATAAGCAGATTCATCGAAAGCGTCTCGTGTCCATTCTGCAACGTTTCCTGCCATGTCGTACAAACCAAAGTCATTGGGCAGGAATGTTTCTGTTTTTGAGGTATATAAAGCACCATCTTTTGTAAAGTCTCCCCGTCCACCTTTGAAGTTGGCAAGGAAACATCCATCAGCATCGCGGGTGTAATAACCACCCCATGGATACATCATTTGTTCAAGACCACCACGTGCTGCATATTCCCATTCAGCTTCAGTTGGAAGTTTGTAGTCTGGTACAGGAGCATTCCCTGAGCTTACTAAAAAGCTGCTCATGAGGTTGGTACGCCAAACGCAAAAAGCTGTTGCCTGCATCCAGGTGACACCTACAACTGGATAATCATCGTAGTTGGGATGAGAGAAATAGGTAGCCGCATAGGGTTCGTTATAGGCAAAGGAGAAGTCTCCAACCCATACCAATGTGTCGGGATATACTAAAATTCGGTTGCGTTGAATAAAGGACTTTCTGTTTACATATTGTTCTTCCACCGCCTGGGCGTTGAAAACAACAGTTTCCTTGTCTCCCTGATACTCATTACCTTCAAGCACCTCGGCACTGTAATTTCTACGGCGGATTTTACCATCGAGTAAAAACTTTTGAGCAGCCTGACGGAAATCAACCCACGAATATTCGTAGATTAATTTTCTTGTGTCTAGTTCTTCATGACCAATAAATTTCGTAAAACGTTCCTCATTGGGAAAGAAAAGTTTATCCTTAATAAGTTTATACTCCTCATACATTTCCGGATCATCTCCTTTCCATGGAATTGGATAATCCCAACGTAAAGGAAGATCTTTCTCGTCATAAAGATAAGGTTCATCAGTCAGTGCTTGTCCATCAATGTTTGTCAACATCCTGTAAGTATCTTCCCCAGCATTGTTGTTAGCGATTTCAAGCCTTGCTATTGAATCCCGCACCCAGTACACAAACTGTCTGTATTCATTGTTTGTAATCTCGGTGTCATCCATCCAGAATGCGGCAACGGAAATTGTTTTAGCTTCTGCATTTAACGACCAAGGAATATCTTCATCGCCAGATCCCATGACGAAACTTCCCTGTGGAACAAGGACCATTCCGAAGGGATCATTGCTGTATGCGGGGGCTCTGTCTTGGACCCCATTAAGTTCACCAGATTCGCCGACTCCGCCGCATGAGTAAAGCAAGAGGGTCGCTGCAAGTAGATAAAATGATCTTCTCATATCCTTGAATTATTACGTTTGTACAAGTTATAAAAATCGAATGCTTTTATAGTTATGTTGTTCTTTCTCAATACCAATTTTAAAAACATAGCGCAGGAATATTTCTACTGAGCCATCGTCAAATTTAGCAATTTTTGATGTAGTTACGTCATATGACAAACCAAAATTTAATCCTTCCAAAAATTCCGCCCCTACGAAAGTTGTTATAGCATCGGTATTTCTATATCCAACACCTCCCCATATTTTTCCTTTATAACGGAGTGTGCTGTTGATACTGATTTGCGTTGAACTTCCCATGGTGGAGACCAAAATGGCTGGCTGTATTTCGTACAAAGGATTAGCTAACTGGTAATTATACCCTCCGCTGATACTGAAATATCGGACAAGATAAGCGTATTCCTTGTCTCCCTGTGCTGTTTTTTGGGCTAGTTTTCCACCTTTTAAATTCATAACGGAAACGCCCAAAAACACATTTGATGTTCTGTAAAAAGTTCCCAAATTGGCCGTAAGCGCTACTTTTCCCTTTCCGTTTGGGTCAGGCAAGACAGGATCTGAACTGTTCCCATTATTAGTGCCACCTGGTGGTTCCCACTGCGCTTTCAGGGTTTGGTTATAAAACCCAATACCTGCGCCAATACCCAGTTTTCCCATGCCAATGGATTTCAGGAATGCGTAAGATAGGGTTGTGTTTATATCATTATTGAAGCCAACTTTATCGTTAAACAGGGAAAGCCCTGCACCATGTTCCATTTTAAACAATTTGAATGGCATATGAACATCAAACTTTTGGGTTGTTGGGGCTCCTTCAAATCCCAACCACTGATTTCGGGCAAGAATATTGACACATACCCCATCCTGCGAACCGGCGTAACCTGGGTTGATAGTCATATGGTCATAAACAAAAAAGGTTGACTGCGGCAGTTGTTGTGCTGTCACGGTCATTGATAACGCAGTGAATATCAGAAAAATATGTTTCTTCATCCTATAAATCCACAGTTTCTTTGAGATTCGGATTTTTCCGAACGGTAAAGTAAATAAAAATATGTTTTATCTGCAAACTTATTAACAATTGTTTGTTGATAAATTTTATGAACGGAAAGATACTTGGAAAATTTTGAATTACAAAGCATTTTTCATTTTTTTTGCCTCATTGCTACATTTGAGTCAGGTAAAAAAGCATTTTGTCGGATACTTGGTTGTTTACGGCATTGAAATATTCTTGTTTCGAAACAGGCAACATTATTTCCTTTGGCACTGTTCCTGATTTGTTGATTTTCAACCAAAAACGCCCTGTTTTGTTGCTTTTTATAAAAACAAGTTTCTGTCCAATGCTTTCAAGGTTAACATGAAGTTGTACAAATTTCTCAGAATTTTCATTTGGGATTTCAGTTTGCCGTTGTGCAAAACCTTCAATGAAATGCCATATTATTTGTGCCACCAAACGGGCGCCGGAATCGCGGTTGTCAAAATGCGAGATATAGTTAAAAACTCCGAATATTGAAAGTTTATCAGAATATCCGGCATACCATGCCAGTTGACAAATCTCTTCGGCATATAATCCATTGGGCATTCCCAAAGAGTTTGCCGGGTTGTCGGAGATCCGTACTGAGTTTAAATCAAGGGTAGTAATTTCTGCATTACGAAAAATGGGTTCAGTGTCGAGCAAATTAGAACGGATCCATCCCAGCCGATAGTTTGTGTGTGGAATGTCGCCAGACATTGAGAAAGATTCGGAAGACCCGTAATAGGTTTGATAGCCAAGAAGGGATATTTCGGAAATCTGATTGTAGAATTTTTCTTTTATGCGTCCGAAATAGTTGTCATTTGTGACAATATCATATTCTTCGGACAAATCGTCGTATCGGTAATCGATATGAACATGCCGGGCTTTGATATTTGAAATAGATAAAGCATTGTATATGCTGTAAATAAAGGCATCGGAACAGCCTATAATGACTGGCACAACGTTTTTTTCAATCAAAGCATGAACTACCTGACCCAAAGCAAAAAATGTGTCCCGAAATGTTTTTCCTTCCACTAAATCGCCCAGATCTATAACCATATTGGAATGGTTGGAAATGAGCTGCAAAAGCTGATTTCTTATTTTTCCCGGTGATTCATGACAAATCTTTTCAATTCCATTTACGCCGCGTGCATCAGGAACCCCTAATAGGGCAATTTTTTTACCATGGATATGAAAATCGCACTCCCAGGCGCTGTCCAAATGTTTGCCTTCATAGTTCCGGTCTCTACCCATTATGTTTTCCGGTTTACGGAAAAAGGGTTTTAATTCCACCATGGGGGTCTATTTTTTCTTGGTTTTAGCTGTGGTTTTCTTGACTTTGGTTGTTGCTCTTTTTGTCTCCTTTTGTGCTTTGGCTGTTTTGGCACTTTTAGCTGTTTTTGATTTACCCGATGGTTCCTGGTTGTTAATCAACTCGAAACAGTTTTCTAAGGTCAATTCTTCCGGCTTTTGAGTTTTAGGAATTTTGTAGTTTTGTTTTTGATAGGAAATGTATGGGCCAAAACGTCCCTGAAGTACGAGCAAGTCGGGGTGATTCTCGAATGTTTTTATGGTTTTCCGAGCATTAGCCTCCCGTTTATCCATTATTATTTCAATGGCTTTTCGGTTATCGATGCTATTCAGGTCGATGTTTTTGTTTATGCTGTAGTATTGCCCGTTGTGTCTGAGATATGGACCAAAGCGTCCAGCTCCGAAAGTAATGGTTTCCCCCTCGAATGTTCCATAGTTTTTCGGTGGAGCAAAAAGTTTAAGGGCTTCTTTCAGCGTTATTGTCTCGAGGCTTTGATCAGGTCTTATGGAAGCAAATCGTGGCTTTTCCTCGTCATCGGCACTTCCAATTTGCACCATAGCACCATAACGTCCAATTCGGACTGAAACCGGTTTTCCTGATTTGGGTTCAACCCCAAGTATGCGTTCCCCAACGCGTTTCTTTTCTTTTTCCTGACTTGCTTTTTCGACGGTGTGGTGAAAGGGGTGGTAGAATTGTTTCAACATTTCGTTCCACACCATAGTACCATTGGCTATGTCATCAAATTCTTTTTCTATCCCGGCTGTAAAACCGTAGTCAAGAATGTCCTTGAATTTTTCAACCAAATAATCATTAACAACCGTTCCGATGTCTGTTGGGAAGAGTTTAGCTTTTTCTGATCCAAAGTTTTCCTGTTTTTCGGAGCGTTTAATCATGTTTTCGTGCAGTCTGATAACCGTTATATTTCGTTTATCACCGGGACGATCCTCTTTAACAACGTACTCGCGCTGCTGGATAGTCGAGATTGTTGGGGCATAGGTTGATGGCCGGCCAATGCCCAATTTCTCAAGTTTTTTTACCAATGTTGCCTCTGAATAACGGGGTGGGTGAAGCGAGAACCGTTCAATGGCTTCTATGGTTTCAGTATCAAGATTCTGACCGACCTGAATTGGCGGAAGGAGTTTGGTTTCCTTTCCTTCTTTCTCATCCTCATCATCCGACGATTCTATATAAAGCTTAAGGAATCCTTCGAATTTAATTACTTCGCCTGTTGCAACAAACCTGTAATCCTTGTTTGGACTGGGAATTGTAATTGTTGTTTTCTCAAGTTGAGCGTCGCTCATCTGCGATGCCAGGGTACGCTTCCAAATTAGCTCATACAGTTTTTGGTCAGTGGCGTTTCCTTTGATTTTCTGGTTTTGAAAATAGGTTGGCCGAATTGCTTCGTGAGCTTCTTGTGCTCCTTTGGCTTTGGTTGCATATCTTCTGACCTGCGAATATTCATTTCCAAACATCTCAGTAATTTGTTCCTTTGCCCCTGTAATGGCATCCTCAGACAAGTTTGTTGAGTCGGTACGCATATAGGTTATAAGCCCGTTCTCATAAAGTCGTTGAGCAATAACCATTGTTTGGGAAACAGAAAAACCAAATTTCCGGCTTGCCTCTTGCTGGAGGGTTGAGGTTGTAAATGGTGCCGCTGGGGATTTTCGAGCAGGTTTGGTTTGAATATCGCTAACAGAAAACTGGTACTTTGCCGATTGGTTTAAAAGTTCCATCACCTCTTTTTCGTTAAGCCTTTTGTTTAGTTCGGCTTCAATGATGTACTCCTGCCTGTCTTTTTGGTAGAGAAAAAGACCCGTAACTTTAAAGCTCGAATGGGCGTTAAATGATTGGATTTCCCTTTCTCTCTCAACAATAAGCCTGACGGCAACAGATTGTACCCGGCCTGCCGAAAGCGAGGGTTTGATTTTTTTCCACAGCAGAGGGGATATTTCGAAACCAACTAACCTGTCGAGAACCCGACGTGCTTGCTGCGCATTTACAAGGTTTTGATCAATATCCCGGGGGTTTTGAATAGCATTTTGGATGGCTTTTTGGGTGATTTCATGAAAAACAATTCGTTTTGATTTGTTCAAATCCAGTTTCAGTACTTCAGCTAAATGCCAGGATATGGCTTCTCCCTCGCGGTCTTCATCGGAAGCCAGATAAACCATCTCAGCTTTTTTGACCCCCTCTTTCAGTTCAGCAACAACTTTTTTCTTGTCCGGGTCAATTTCATAGTCGGGTAAAAACCCATTTTCTATATCAATACCCAGGTTTTTCTTTGATAAGTCGCGGATATGTCCGTAGCTGGATTTCACGGTGAAATCTTTTCCAAGAAATTTTTCAATGGTTTTTGCTTTTGCAGGGGACTCAACAATTACTAAGTTCTTCATTTCCTTATGCTATAGGTTTATACACATCATATGGCCAAAAATGTTGGATATAGAACAGGTGCGTTTTTGACGGTGCAAAAATAAGGGAATAAAACTTAGTCATTCTCATTTTTTTAAAACAAATCAATAATCCGTATCCAATATTTTCGATAAAGGAAAATTTTCAAACATGATAACCAGCAGGTATACAATACAATATAATTATTGTGTGTTTGATATTTTTTTTTAACCATTAATTACTGTGTGTTTCATTCCAAAAGGGAGAATGAACAGAAAATATAAACGTTATATTTGCAAAAAAAGGATTGTCTATGAAGCGAACACTTATCCCTTTGATTTACATAATAGTATTTCTGCCGATTATTTCATTGATTTTTTTGCTTTTGTTAATCGGCAATGGATATATGGGCTTTATGCCCCGGTTTGAAGACCTGGAGAACCCAAAAAGCAATATTGCGTCACAGGTGATGTCCGAGGATAATGCAATTTTAGGAGGCTATTTTGTTGAGAATCGAACCTATGCTACTTTCGATGAATTGTCGCCGCATTTGGTCACCGCCTTGCTGGCTACGGAGGATTATCGGTTTGAGAAACATGCTGGTATAGATGCCATTGCGCTAATGCGTGTAATCTCGGGCCTTGTGACTGGATCGAACAAAGGTGGTGGGAGTACATTAACTCAGCAATTGGCCAAAAACCTCTTTCCCCGGGATACCGCTGAATATTCGAGTTTCATTGGACAGGCAGCCCATTTGGGTTTGGTTAAGTTCAAAGAATGGGTAACGGCGGTAAAACTGGAACGTAATTACACGAAAAAGGAAATCATGGTGATGTACCTAAACACGGTGGCTTTTAGTGGGAATGCCTTTGGAATCAGGGCTGCGTCCCGCACTTTTTTCAATAAATCGCCCAAAACACTGAAGGTTGAAGAGGCTGCCGTACTTGTTGGTTTGTTGAAGGCACCATCGATGTATAACCCGCTCAGGAACGAGGAGCGTTCAAGGCAGCGGAGAAATGTTGTGCTGGGTCAGATGGTTAAATACAATTATCTGACAAAGCAGGAATACGACTCGATATCGGTAATGCCCATAAAACTCGATTACAATGTTTTAGATCATAATGCAGGGTTGGCCACCTATTTCAGGGAAATGCTACGGGTGTATCTGAACGCGGAAAACCCCTTTGACAGAACTTACAGGGATCCATTGCGTTACCAACAAGACTCAGCACTATGGATGAACGATCCCCTTTACGGTTGGTGTAATAAAAATTTCAAACCCGATGGCTCTAAGTACGACTTGTACCGCGATGGTTTGAAAATTCATACCACAATAAATTCCAAAATGCAGCAGTACGCCGAAGAAGCTGTCTTTAACCACATGGCCTATGACCTGCAACCAGCCTTTTATGCAGAAAAGAAATGGAGTTCGACTGCACCATATTCCAATGAATTGACCCCCGATGAGGTAAAGCATATTACCAACCTCTCGATTAGACGGAGCGAGCGGTACCGGGTTTTAAACAAAGCCGGGCTGAGCTGGGATGAAATACTTAAAAACTTCAAGACCAAGACCGACATGCGAATCTTCTCATACCGTGGCGAAATAGACACGATTATGACTCCACTTGACTCCATTAGGTATTATAAGCATTTTCTGCATTGCGGGTTTATGGCTATGGATCACCGTAATGGTGAAGTAAAGGCATATGTTGGAGGAATTAATTACAAGCACTTTAAGTTCGACGCCATTCGCGGAGGTAAAAGACAGGTAGGATCAACCTTCAAACCTTTTTTGTACACATTAGCCATGCAGGAAGGATATACTCCATGCTATGAAGTGCCCAATGTACCTGTTACCTTTTTGCTTGCTACAGGTGAGACTTGGACACCTCAAAGTGTTGGCAATGAAAAGTATGACAGGAAGATGGTTACATTAAAGTGGGGATTAGCCAATTCAGTAAACAACATTTCGGCTTGGCTTATGCAGCAGTTTAAACCAAAGGCTGTGATTGATGTAGTTCGCCTAATGGGAATTGACAGTTATATCCCTGAAGTACCTTCAATTTGTCTGGGTTCAGCCGACATTAGTTTGTTTGAAATGGTTGGGGCGTATGGTACATTTGCAAATAAGGGAATTCATTCGAGCCCGCTTTTGGTAACAAAAATTGAGGATAAAAATGGCAATATACTGTCCACCTTTGGGCCTAAAAAGAACGAGGCCATATCGGAGAATGCTGCCTATTTGATGGTTGATTTGTTAAAAGGTGTTGTAAACCAGGGTACCAGTGTCCGATTAAGGTTAAAATATGAATTGATGAATGAAATTGCCGCAAAGACAGGGACTACAAACAATCACTCCGACGGCTGGTTTATGGCCTTAGTGCCAAAGTTAACTTGTGGCGTTTGGGTTGGTGGAGAAGAGCGATCTATCCACTTCGATAATCTAAGTGCAGGCCAGGGAGCTAATATGGCTTTGCCGGTGTTTGCCATGTTTATGCAGAAAGTGTATGCGGATCCAACACTGAATATCAAACCCGAGGACATGTTTGAAAAACCGGAGTCTGTGAACTATAATCTTGATTGCGAGACACTAGACGACAGTTCTTTTGATGATAGCAGTGAGGATGAATTTTTTTAATTTGGACTAGTGATCGGTTCATGTATTCGTAAAGTGTTTCAGTAGCATTCTGAAAAGAAGACGCATTTTAATAAGGGCTGAACGCACACTTTTTCCGCCTCGATGTTTTATGACGACTTTGTTCTTGAGTTTATCTAAATGTCCATGTTATCCTTATGCTTTGATTAACTGAATGTTGAATCCCGTCGAGGCTCCTCGTTCTATTGTGGACGTTTCATTTGCTGCAACATTTCTTAACCACAATCTATACCTATTTACCCGGTACCCTGTATTTGCCACTGTCAGCAGCTATATTTTCATTGGCGAAATTGAAAATTTAAAAGTCATATTAGTCTTCTTGACAATATAATGGTAAAAAAACCGATTTTATCGGGTTTAATGCCTACTGTATTGCCATAAATATACATTG
>JBBISE010000109.1:0-12635 GCA_037441445.1 Salinivirgaceae bacterium | reverse complement strand
AACTACGAATACTGCAGATGCCAGAAAATATGGGGTTGGTGGGGTGGATACAATTCAACTGCACATGTGGCTGCCGTTGCCCAGTTTTTTCTCTCTTTAACAATCTTGTAACTTTTTCCATCGAACGTCAAATCGAAAACATTGCCCCAGTCCGCAATGCATTGGCTAAAGAGATGACCTGTAAGGATAAAAATAATCCCCAATTAAAGTAATTCTTTTTTCATAACTATTTGATTGTGTGATAAATGATTCAGCCAAAAAGTCCGCCACGTTTTCAGGTAGTTGGTCACCTTACACGTAACAGACCTTTTTGGCTAAATATACCCTATCGGGGATTTGAAAAAAATCGATAGTTTCTATAAAATTCTACCCACTACGTCATTCTCTGTAAAAAAAAGAGTTCAATGATTCAAATAAGCGAGATTATTTAACAACTTTATTTTTTAGCTGTAAAATCAATTTTAATTCCCATTTCGTCATGGATGAAATTGTCTTTCAATTCAGCAAAAATGGATTTGGAACCATAGTTCACATTCCACAAAGTTCTATTGATTACAAACTGATTTGATTTCACAACAACCTCATTTTCAGAAATTGAAATATGCGCATAAAAGGCAATCCCTTTTGTAGTACCCCTCAGCGTAAGGTTTCCTTTAACCTCATGAGTTGTTTTTATTTCTTCATTACCCTCCGATTTGTTTTTTAATTCTGAAATTTCAGAAATTTCGAAAACTGCGGTGGGAAAGGAGTCAACAAGAAAAAAATCAGCCGATTTTAAATGGCCAACCAGTTTGGCTTCCATGTCGGTATTGGCCAAATCTAAAGCCCTTATAGAATTCAAATC
Source organism: Salinivirgaceae bacterium (assembly GCA_037441445.1). Lineage (GTDB taxonomy): Bacteria > Bacteroidota > Bacteroidia > Bacteroidales > Salinivirgaceae > JAAYQU01. Next base: position 11,791 of record JBBISE010000109.1, on the reverse strand, counting down.
AATTACAATGTTGCCTCCAACAATGTTTCCGTCTTTAAGATTGATGGCACCACTGCTTAGTTTTACATCGCCCCAGTGGGTTCCGGTCGGTTTAGAACCAAGCCATTCTATTTTACTTTTTTCCGTATCGGCTTTAAAATCAACAGTTCCGGATATTTTTTGAATCTCGTAAATATCGGTAGTTTTTATCTTATCTCCTTCAGGTGACTTCATGCACGAGGAAATTAGAATAGCCATAGTTGCTAATGACATTAATTTAATTTTCGTTTTCATGTTTCTTGTTTTTAATGATTTTTGGTACAAACACCGTAATAATCAAATTGTTTAGGAAAATGTTCTGAACTAATGATTTCCATCTTTTTGTGAAAGTTGGGCAAAAATGTATTAAATTGTCCTTGAAAAAGAAACACAATCTGTTGCGTGTTTTATTTAAAAATTCCATGAAAAATTTGCTTCCCTTTTTCTTTTGTAGTATCTTGAAAAAGTGAAAAGTAAGCCTTTAATCCCATGGAAAACAACGTAAACTTCCTGTTTTCGATACTTGAAAACCAAGCATTAGCCAATGAAGAGATATCATGTTACCCTTTTTTAAATGATGCCACAAAGCCGCTGATTCTACCAAAGTTAATATCGTCCATTTCGAATGCAATTGGACAACCGATTCCCGAGGAGGATTTTAAATACTTTTCGTCGTTGCAATCGACCATTGAGTATCTTAATAGCCACTACAAACCCAAAATAGCTTGATTTAAAGCACCTTGTTTCGCTTTACTTCTTCGGCAACAGTATTCCCATAGGTTGCCATCAGTTTTCTTAGTATATCATTCTCAACACAATAGCCCGCATGTCCGATGTTCCTAATCGGTAAGACCCCCGGTGATGTTCCTGTAAGGAAAGCTGAGGTGAACTCCGGTAAGTCTCTTTTTGTAATTGCTTTTTCAATCACCTCAATTTTGTGTTGTTGACAGATCTGTAACACAATTTTCCTTGTAATTCCTTTCAGTATCTGGTTTTCAGGTGCGGTGTATATTTTGTTGTCTTTCCCTACAAACATAACATTACTTCGACTTCCTTCGGTTATATTTCCTTGTCGGGTAATCAGTAAAACTTCATACAAGTTATTCTTTTTCAGATGGTTGTTAATGAAACCCCTGAGCTTCTGATTTTTGAGTTTAGCATTGGGATTGTTTCTTTCCACATAAAAAAATCCAACTCGTACACCTGATTTATAAAGGGATGGGGCAGGGTAGAAGTGGGGTATAAACCGCAGGACTGTAAAATCATTTGCTGTCAAAATCTCTACATTGCCTGTATCAAATCCATTATTTTCCGATAAAGTTGTGATTGCCTTTAACATTTCCAATGGGGAATACTGGAATGAAATGTTAGCTTTTTTAGCAGATGATTGTAATCTGGCGTAATGTTCAGCGAAAAACAGTGGGATCGTATCTATTAATTTTAGGACTTCGTAGGCGAACTTTTTCCCGGAATCAATCCTCAAAGAAAGATCACGTATATTCTCAAGTTGGTTATTAATGATTAGATACTTGCCCCGTGTGTTTTTCATAATAACTTGTTATTTCTTGTTCTGCATCATGTCAATAATCATCTTGTCGGTGCAGGAAAGCCCATTTCTGCCGATGCTGGCAATATTTTCAATGGTACGTTCCACGTCTTCCTCAATTATTCCATCAGCAAGAGCCTCTATATCTTTATTAAGTGCCAGTTCTGCAGCTTGTATAGCAGCGGTGATTCCGGAATGCACTTTCAGTGAGCAACCCGGCTTGGCTCCATCACAAAGCATGCCTGTAATGTTGGCGGCCATGTGCTTGATTGCTTTTTTTACAGTTTCCCGATTCCCTCCCTGAAGATAAGCAATACCGCAGGCAGCTCCGGTTGCTGCAAGCAAAACTCCGCACAAAGCACTTAAAGGCCCCAGTTTCTTTTTCATGTGAATTGGAATCAAATGCCCCATTGCCAATGACTTAAGCAACAATACGTGCGGTGATTTTAATTTCTCGGCATAGGCAATAATGGGCAATGATGTTGTCAGTCCCTGATTTCCACTTCCTGTGTTGGCCATGACAGGAAGGATACTGCCTCCCATACGGGCATCACATGCTGCTGTCGTCAGCATAAGGGCATACTCGCTAATAGGTTCGTAAACGCCGTTATGGGCCGTTATGTTTTTTGCAATATTCTGCCCTATCCTAAGACCATAATTGTTTTTTAAACCTTCCTGAGCAATTGCAAGGTTCAATTCTATAGATGTGTTGAAAATATCTAATTCTTTTGGATTGATTGCTTCAACAAAATCGAGGATTGTATCTATTGAAAGGAACTGTGGTACTGGCTTTTTCTTTGTCTTTTTTTCATCGGCAGGCTGGTCGTTCAGCATTATTTCCCCATTACGTTTAATAAAGGAGAAGTGGTTGTGCTTGTGGCTTATGATGACAACAACACTGTCCTTACCGTTTTCAATCTGTACCTCAACGTAAAGTTTGTGCACTTTTTCTTTTACCTGGATGTCAAACAACTTGCTGTCAATTAGTTTTTTAGCAGCCACCATATGATCGGCGGATATGTTTCTTAAAATTTCCAGTGAATCGGAACTGCTTCCACCTGTAAGACCTAAAGCTACAGCAATGGGAAGACCTGTCAGGCCTGTTCCTGGAATCCCCACGCCCATGGCATTTTTAAAAATGTTCCCACTGACGTAAATTTTTCCTGTCGTTGGAACTGACCCAAGCACTTCTCGTGCCTTTCCACAGGCAAGGGCTACAGCTGCAGGTTCCGTGCATCCAAGCGCAGGGGCGATTTCCGAATGCATTAATTCAAGTATGTCTTTTACTTGTTTTGCTTCCATTGTTGTTGTCATTTTTTAGCAGTTTATTTGAATAAGTTGCTCAAAGATTTTTTTACGAAGCTCAATGGCCTTTCTGATTTGTCTATTCCCAAAGAAATCAAGAACACTTGATTTCAACCTTTTTACTGCTTTAATGAAAAACGGTACCGTCTTCAGTCCAATGATGCCCGAAACAGAAGTCCCTACAATGGCTATCAGATAAGAATACCAGGGAAAGAATGCCAGCGTCCACAGGTTTAGCAATAATACAAGGGGAATTATTGCTATGGTATATAATCCAAACCGTATCGAGGTGCGAAATTGCGGGTCTTTTATCTTTTTCTTTACACTGTTCTTTACCAATATATAAAGCCAACCAAAGGTAATAAATGCGGGTACTCCAATGATTATCAGAGGAAAAAGAGCAAGATTTATTATCAATTGTTTAGCAAAGGTCCCTTTTTCAGCAATTTCAGATGCGTTCAGGTTACAGTCAGAAAGAACCGTATCAAACTCAATACAGAGTTGCTCTAAATGAGCCCATTGCGGATCATTGTCTGACAATCCCGAAAGTTTTTCGGCCAATTGTTGATTTTGTTTGTAAATCTTTATTGCCCTTTCTCCTTGATTTTCAAGCCTAATCCAGTTCCAATCAGTAAGTTTCAAAATAAGTTCGTACCACTTTTCCGAACTAATTTGGATCATTACTTTTTTAAGTTCTGTCTCAAGCCTGTCACGCAATTCGGTTAATCCTTGCGCGGGGTTCGTTTTGTAGGTTTCAAAATAGGGGGAAATTTCAAAGGGCTCTCCAAAGTTCACTATCAGATGTTTCCCGTACTTTTCGTAGTGTTCGTATTCTAACCCCGTAGGGATTATGTAAAATTCTTTTGATTTTGTATCGCTTTCCATGGTTTGGAACGCTATACGGGCAAACCCTTTTTGCAACTGCCTCAAGCGTTTGTACCCGGCATGGTTTCCTTCAGGAAGTATGGCCAGACCACGGGGATAGTTTAATACACGAACAGTGTTTTGAAATATTTCGTTGTTATTTTTCAGATTTTCGAATCCATCCCTTATTCTAAAAACAGGTAAGATTTTTAAGAAATAAAGTACAGAGGCAACTCTTGGATTTTTGAAAATGTCGCTGCGTGCAAGAAAAACCAATTGCCTGTTGGCTGCAAATAAAATGGCCATGGCGTCCATCAGCGCATTCTGATGGTTTAACGCAAACATGTGAGGTTTAGTTATTTTGGGAGGTCTGTTAAATGTGTAAACCTTACTATAAAGGCTGTCGTGTATTGTTTTACTCCAGTAGTAAAGAAGCGAATAGCCCAAAGAAAATTTTTCGATATTGTGTTTGCCCATAAAGTTTTCATTTGTGGGGCGAAATTAGTAAAATTTTCACTCTATAGGCCTTTTATTCCACCAAAAAGCCAAACCTAAGCCTGAAATAATGTGCCAAATTCCCCACCAGGCTGCAACAAAAGCCATTCCCCCTACTTCCAGATCGACCGGAAAGATCTTGGGGTTGAATATTAGAGCCAAAGCCAGACCACTGTTTTGTATTCCCGTTTCAATGGCAATTGTGCGGCTGTTTTGACCATTGACCCTGAAAAGACGGGCGAAAAGATAGCCTGATACTAATGCTAAAAAGTTGTGCAGTAATACAATAATAAATATGTAATGAATGTATCGAACAAAGTAATCAAAATTATTTCTGAAGGCAACTACCACAAATCCGGCAAAGACTAATAGCGAGAAGATTTTTATGGGTTTATTGATTTTCTCTGTAAATCGGGGTAGCTTTTCATTTGTTAAAATGCCAATTATTAATGGGATACCTAAAATAATGAAAACCGTTTGAAACATTTGGTTCGGATCAATTTCGATTGGTCGCGCCAAATTACTCTTTACTTCAAGAAAATGCAAGTAGAGATTCCCATAAACGGCAAAATTAAGTGGGGTGAGAATGATGGCTGCCATACTTGATATGGCGGTCAATGAAACTGATAGTGCAATGTTTCCTTTTGCCAACGAACTGACAAAATTGGAAATATTTCCACCAGGACAGGCTGCAACCAGAATCATTCCCAATGCCACACCTGGTGTAATCCAGCGACTAAGGAGCATAGCCGTGAGCATAGTTGCCAACGGCAATACAAAAAATTGCGACAAAAATCCTGCAAGTACGGGTTTTGGCCTTTGCAGGATATCAGTAAAATGGCTTGTTTTAATGTTCAAAGCAACACCAAACATTATAAAGGCAAGAGTAAGATTCAGGAAAAAAACTCCTCCCGTTTGAAAATTTAACCTTACAGGTTCCAATACTTTAAGTGCTTCGTACATTTGTTAGAAATCTATTGAAAACAATTCATAAACCTTTCCGCTGGTTTTGCCTATTGAAAACATAATCAGAATTTACAGACCATGTTTACTGTACTTTTCCAATCAAGTCAAACGCCTGTGCATCAGTTATTAAAACATCAACGAACTGGCCAATAATGGGTTTTCTTTTTCTTTCAGTTTCAATTATCACCTCATTGTCAACTTCCGGCGAGTCATATTGTGTGCGTCCAATGAAAGCATCTCCTTCCTGGCGGTCTATCAATACTTTCTGAACAGTCCCTATTTTTGCTTCGTTCTTTTCGGTCGAAATCTTTTCCTGAAGGCTCATAATCATATCAACCCGTTTTTGTTTCAGCTTGCCCGATACAGAATCCTTGTATTTGCGTGCTGCAGGTGTGTTTTCTTCATGCGAATAGGCAAAAGCCCCAAGGCGATCAAAGCGAACTGTTTCAACAAATTTGATTAGCTCATCAAAGTCCTTTGGTGTTTCTCCCGGAAAACCGGCAATCAGCGTTGTTCGAATAGCAATATCAGGGACAGCGTCTCGCAAACTATTGATTATGTTAATGTTATCTTCATACGAATGTCCCCTGTCCATCAACTGCAGCATTTTGTTGCTGGCATGTTGAAACGGTATGTCAATATAGTGGCATATTTTAGGGTTTTTAGCCATAATTTTTGGCAATTTCTTGGGAAACCCTTTTGGATAAAGATATTGAAGCCTGATCCACTCTATTTCGGGCAATTCCGACACTTTTTCTATCAAATCATACAACGCCGATTTTGGACGTAAATCACTGCCAAATTGGTTCAAATCCTGAGCAACAAAGATTATTTCTTTTACACCCTTTCCAGCCAGGAATTTTGCCTCCTTTACTAACAATTCAACGTCTGTGGATGTGTGTTTGCCAGTAATGAGCGGAATGGCGCAAAAAGCACATTTCCGGTTGCAGCCTTCCGAAATCTTAAGATAAGCGTAGTGAGAAGGAGTTGTAACGACGCGTTGATATAATTTTGGAATTACAAGATGCAGGTTCAGGGCTTCTACAATTTCATTGATGGAGAACTTTCCCAGAAAGTGGTCAACCTCGGGTATTTCAGAAGATAATTCTTCGCGGTAACGCTCACTAAGACAGCCGAAAACGATCAATTTACCTATTTTTCCCCTTAACTTCAAGTCAACGTATCCAAAAATGGTGTTGATAGACTCTTCTTTGGCATCGTGAATAAATCCACAGGTGTTTATAGCTACAATATCAATATAGTCAACACTGTGGTCTACTGGTATTAAGTCTATTCCGTGCAGTTCCAACTGCCGCATTACCCGTTCACTGTCAACCAGGTTTTTATAACACCCCAGAGTGACAATTTTCGCTTTTTTCTGCATTGTAATCGAATTTATGCTTAGCTTTTAAAAAGCGAATCAACGAATTCCACCCGGTTAAAAATCTGCAAATCCTCCATGCCTTCTCCTACTCCAATGTATCGTACAGGAATTTTAAACTGATCGGAAATTCCAATAACAACACCGCCTTTGGCTGTCCCGTCAAGTTTGGTCAATGCCAGGTCGGTTACTTCGGTTGCAGCGGTAAACTGTTTGGCTTGCTCGAAGGCATTTTGTCCGGTGCTGCCATCTAAAACTAAAAGTACTTGGTGTGGAGCATCGGGAATTACTTTTTGGGTTACTTTTCTTATTTTCGACAACTCGTTCATCAGGTTGACTTTATTGTGCAATCGTCCGGCGGTATCAACAATGACAATGTCGGCATGGTTTGCCACTGCTGAACGAACGCTGTCAAAAGCAACTGAAGCCGGGTCGGCTCCCATTTGCTGCTTTACAACGGGAACGCCAACACGCTCGCCCCAAATGCAAAGTTGCTCAACCGCTGCGGCACGAAATGTGTCAGCTGCTCCCAACATTACCGAATAACCTTTTTTCTTGAACTGGTAAGCTAATTTGCCAATGGTTGTGGTTTTACCCACGCCATTAACGCCCACAACCAAAACAACATACGGTTTTTTTTCTTTGGGAAGAGCAAAATCAACCTCTTCTTTGTTGTTATTTTCTTCTAACAGTGATGCTATTTCGTTCCGTAAAATGGAGTTCAATTCACTGGTATTGATATACTTGTCTTTTGAGACGCGATTTTCGATGCGCTCAATTATTTTCAGCGTGGTGGTTACGCCTACATCCGACGAAATTAAAACTTCTTCGAGGTTATCGAGTACTTCGTCGTCAACTTTTGATTTTCCTAGAATGGCCCGACCCAATTTCGACAGAACACTTTCGCGTGTTTTTCCTAAACCTTTATCGAGCGACTCTTTCTTTTCTCTGGAGAAGAAGAACATACCGGCAGTTTTTTCAGGTTAAAATTAAGCCACAAAGGTATATAATTTTGGGTAATTAGCAATGAATGGCGTTGAGGCTTCCCTTACAAATACAGAAGGAAAGTTGCTGACAAATAATTGGAGCGGGAATTTGGACAGCTTTTGAAAGCATAGAATGAAGATTTGCCCGGATTTCTTTGTATCTTTGAACCCAAAATTTCATAATTATGAAACTCCTACCCATCCACAGGGTAAGTTTCGTTTTGACTTTGAACCGAAAAACTAAAAAACATGAAGTTACTCGAAGGAAAAACCGCAATTATTACCGGCGCCTCAAGAGGGATCGGCCGTGCTATTGCCCTTTATTTTGCCCAAAACGGAGCCAATGTGGCCTGTACTGATTTGGCATATGACGAGAACGCGCAAAAACTTGAGAAAGATCTCGCCGCTCTTGGTGTCAAGGCTAAAGCCTATGCTGCCGACGCAAGCGACTATGCTGCCAGCGAAAAAGTTGTTGATCAGGTTGTAGCTGATTTTGGAACCGTGGACATTCTGGTAAACAATGCCGGTATTACCCGTGATCAACTGCTGATGCGCATGACCGAAGATCAGTGGGATTTGGTCATTAAAGTTAACCTGAAATCGGTATTCACTATGACAAAGGCCGTACAAAAGGTTATGTTGAAGCAAAAAAGCGGCTCGATTATTAACATGAGCTCCGTTGTTGGCGTTGGTGGAAATGCAGGACAAGCTAACTATAGCGCCTCAAAAGCCGGTATGATTGGCTTTACGAAATCTATAGCCAAGGAGTTGGGATCTCGCAATATCCGTTGCAATGCAATAGCTCCCGGTTTTATAGTTACCGAAATGACTGGCCAATTGCCCGAAGAGGTTGTTAAAGGCTGGTACGAAAAAATCCCACTGAAACGTGGTGGACAACCCGAAGAAGTTGCTAAAGTTGCCCTGTTCCTTGCTTCTGATTTATCATCGTATGTAAGCGGGCAGGTAATCAGCGTTTGCGGTGCTATGCAAACCTAATTTCAAGGCAAAATATAAAACTGAAATTAACAAAGGACGAAACCGTACACTGTTTCGTCCTTTGATTTTTTCTAATTCTTTACTTTTCCAGGTAAAAAACATGTATTTTTGGTGGTTTAATGGGTAAAATAATGCTATGAACTTTTTTCTTCAATACTTTATTTATATTGTTATTTCAATAGCAGCAGGAACGAGTGTTTCCTTTTTTTTCTACTATCGGTCAAAAAATCAACAGTTTAATGGCCTGATTAAGCGCACTTTATTTCTACTCAGGGCCACCTCAGTATCATTGGTGGTTTTCGTAATTTTTAATCCCAGAATTATTTTTACATCCCATGAAGAAATTAAACCCTTGTTGATGGTGGCTTTCGATAATTCACAATCAATCAAATATTTAAATGATACTATTCAACTCCTTAAGCAAATCGAAAAAGTTGAAAATGAACTCAAGGTTCTTGAAAAAACATTCGATGTTCACCGCATTACTTTTGGCGAAAGAGTTTGCGATACATGTGCGCTAAATTTTCAGGAGTCTGAAACCAACCTATCGGCTGTTTTTGACCACATAAATCTCAATTTCCAAATAAACCGCCCCAGAGCGTTAATCCTTGCCACAGACGGTCTTGCCAATGCGGGAACGAATGTAGCCAACCGAATAAAGGATCTCGATATGCCCGTTTTTGCAGTTTTGCTGGCCGACACAACCAAAGTGGAAGATTATTGGATTGCAAGCATTCTAAACAACCCGGTAGTATTTGCCAATAACCGCTTTCCCGTAGAAATTGAGATTCGAAGAACAACAACTATCGCTTCTAATGTTAAGGTTGAAATAGAATATAAAGGAAAGCCAGTTGCTCATCAAAATATTGATTTTCAATCCGATGAGGAAAGAGCTAAAGTCATCTTTCAAATCGAAGCAACGTCACCCGGGGTGCATCAATACGAGGTTGTCCTTACTACCAACTCCGATGAACGCAATTTAGAAAACAATAAAACTCATTTCGCCATTGATGTGGTCGAGTCTGAGACCCATATTTTATTATTGTATAATGCTCCATCACCGGATATTGGTCTATTAAGACAAAGCATTTCCAAATCAAAGGCTTATAAACTTGATATTCAACACACAGCGTCGTTTAATGGTGATTTCAAACCCTATTCGGTGGTTATTTTTATGCATCTCCCGTCAGGTGATTTTGGAGCGGATCGTTTCGTGGCTGATGCTGTAAAACAAAATTGTTCAATATGGTTTTTTGTGGGTTCACAAACCAACCTGACAATGTTAAACCAACTCAATCTGGGTTGGCAATTCAGTCGGTCAGGAAAGAAGTTGGACTTAGTTTACCCCACATCAAATCAAACATTTAGCTATTTTTCAATTCCACCCATATTCGCTTCCATAATGGCTCAATTGCCACCTCTTTATACTCAATTTGGCCGATGGAGCGTTTCTACTCCTTCGGAAATTGCTCTTTTACAGCAAATAGGTACAGTTGAGACCAGTAATCCATTGTTGTTGACCAGTATGACGGGTAACAGAAGGGTTGCCTTGCTTACAGGCGAAGGAATATGGCGATGGGGGATGTACATGACGCGCACTTTTGGAAACCCTTCAGGGGTTTACGATTTGATACACCAGACAATTCAATTTCTTTCGGTTAAGCCACTTGCTTCTCCCTTCAAATTGCAAGTTAAGCCTATATGGTCTAAAAATGCGAATATTTTTGTCGATGCTTTTGTCTATAATTTTAATTACCAATTGGTTAATGATAAAAGTGTGGAAATTATCATTGAATCTTCCGAGGGTAAGAAAACCAGTTTGAATATGCGCCCGCACGAACAATCGTACCGGACATTTCTTGGCGCTTTACCCGTTGGAGTTTATTCTGCTACAGGTATATACAAAACGGATAGCCTCACTTACACCGATAAAAAGACGTTTGCGGTCACTGATTTAAACATCGAAAAACTTGCTTCTGGTCCCGATTTTCCACTAATGAGGTCAATTACAGGAAATGAAAGCAATAATTTGATTTTTAACACGGAAATAGAAGGTTTTTCACAGCATGTATTGGCATCAACAGATGCGGAAACCCGATATTCCTCAACTCGTACAGTAGCTGATATTATAGTGTTTACGTTTATTCTTTTTTTAATAGTAATTTGTACAACATTTGAATGGTTTTTGCGTAAATATCATGGTCAATTATAAAATTTAACAAAGATTTTGGAGGAAAAATCATGGTTCACATAAGGATTTTTATTTTCGCGTTAATTTTATTTGGCAGCCTCATCTCTTTTCATTCCTGTAATGTTGTCAACAGGGTTTACTTCGAGGTGCTGAAACCTGCGGACACCATTATAAACCTCAAATCGAAAGAAATTGACCTTGTCAATCAACATTTTAGGCTTAGACCGCAAGCACCCTCAGAGAATGAGTATGACAAATGGAGGTTAGACAGCCTAGTGTCTTTTGAGTGTATAAGGGCTGTTTATCAGGTAGTTTCGGAAACAGAGCGTTTTCTTCCGGCACGAGTCGATACGGTTTACCATGTAAGCTCCAGTGCACGCAACCGTATAGAGCTTAGAAATGTTGATCTGAGGACTACAGTCCTAAGAGATCCTGTAAAAGATTACTATACAGAACTTTACACTGCTATGGTCAGGGTTGATTATCAGGTTGACTGGGCTGTTTTAAATTCGACGAACCAGGTTGTTTTCAATAAATGGTATTCAGACACAGTATGGGTTGAAGGTTCAAAATCAAGATTTACAAATTTATATGATTTAGTGAATTTTGATAAGGCCGTACAACATATCGTAAAAAAGACCGGAAAAGAATTTGCAGAAAGCATAGCCCCGCATTGGAGAGGAACGTACCGATATATTTACGCATCGGGTCACAACGATTTTGTTGTTGCTGATGCATACGTTGCACGAAATCAGTGGGATAAAGCCGAAAACCTTTGGTTTAAATACCTGAATAGTAACAACAAAAACCTTGCTGGCAAGGCCAACTATAACATGGCGGTAAAAGCCGAAAAAGAAGGATTGTTGTTAAAGGCGTTGGAATACGCTCAAAATTCCTACGAAAAACACGCTTTCGAGCCAGCCCGTGATTTGGTTTCTATCCTTCAAGCCAGAATCAGAAATGTTGCCATTATCGAAGGTCAAATTCCATCAATAGTTCGTTAAATTTTCAGGCCGCCAAAGTACCATACAATAATAGTTCCC
>JBBISE010000108.1:0-12670 GCA_037441445.1 Salinivirgaceae bacterium | reverse complement strand
AAGTGAAAGGGGGGCGTTGGCCCTCCTTTCTAAAAGTTTTTATCGGACAATAGTGGTTTAAAATATAGTGTGGTCAGAATTATTTTGCTCAAATGCACTTTCACCCGGAAAGAGTTTGTATATTTACTTACCAAACAGAAGACAAATTGCTTTTTCGTATTGTATAAAACCCCAAGATAAATTGGCCTATACCATGAACAAAGCCGCTCAAATTAAGGTCTGCTGAGAAAATCAATCAGGTAATTCATCATCTGTAAAGAAATGATTCGATTAATGATTGCGCAACTTCGGTCAACATTGGCTATGAATGACGGATGCGCGGTGTGTTGACAAAACTGCTGGCTAAGCGCTAGCGTGATATGGCAAACCAGATAGAGCGAGGGAAACCCTAGTTTTGTCTTGTTTTTTTTGTACTTTTTGATCAGGCGAAAACTTAGAGTGGTTATAAGTGCAAGGTTTTTTGGTTGTTGAGTCAAAATCTCTTGCATTAGAGAATATGAATTTCCATTTTATGTGTTTAAATTTGAACACAGTAAAAGATTCTCAGCAGACCCCACTTATCAGAATTGGTATCAGCATGTGCGAAAAATTCAATCAAATGGAACCTCGACAGAAGGAAACGAACAAATTGAAAACTACCACCATTCCTTTATCCTGTGCCATACTCATGGGTGGTAAAAATTCGCGCATGGGTGGTCAAAACAAGGCCTTTCTTGAGGTTGGTGGGCAAACAATCCTTGAGCGCATCTTATCGGTTACCAAACCCCTTTTTAATGAAACCATTTTTGTTGCCAATGATTCGGCGGAACAATATTGTAAGTTTTGTCCACAGGGGTTTGTGAGTGACATTATTCCTGGCAGAGGTCCAATGTCTGGAATTCATGCTGCACTTAAGGCAAGTAGAAACCATTGGTGTTTTTTATTTGCCTGTGATTTACCCCAGTTAAATGCAGAATTTATTTTAAAACAATGTCAGCAAATCAACTCTGGCTACGAAGCCGTAGTACCTCGTCATGATTCGGGGATTGAGCCATTGCATGCTCTCTATTCCAAAAATCTAACCGAACCCCTTGAAAATTACCTCGATTGTTGCAAAGACAATAAAATATTGCTATTTTTAGAAACCGTCAACACGCTTTTTTGGGAAGTTAACTATCAAAACTCATTTATCAACATTAACAGCCCCAATGATTTGGATAGACACAAATATGGCAAATAAATAAACCCCATGGAAAACCCGGAATACAAAAAAATAATTGAAAAATATCCGCCCAACAGGGAATATCTAATTCAAATGTTGACTGACATTCAGGATTCACACCCACAAAACTACTTACCACATGAAGCATTACTGGCAGTGGTCAATTACACCAAATTGTCAATGAGTGCAGTAATGGGCGTTGTGCAATACTATTCTATGTTCTCGACCGAACCCAAAGGGCGATTTGTTGTGCGGGTTTGCAAATCGCCGATATGCATAAACAAAGAATCGGAACGCATTGCAAAGGCTATAATGGCACATTACAACATTAATGAAATGGGTGTTGCTTCCCCCGATGGGCTTATTTCAGTGGAATATTCCGAGTGTCTTGGTCGTTGCGCAGAAGGAGGAGCTGTTAGTATAAACCAGGTTTACATTGAAAGACCAAGGGCCATAACTATAGTATCAAAAATTGAACAATTCATTAAAAGTCAAAGCCATGATTAAAGAACGCCGATTGGTTTTGCGCAATGCCGGAAAAATTGATCCGCTAAATATTGAGCAATACATTGCCAGGGGTGGATACCGTGCCTTTATGAAGGTGTTGGAATTGCCCCAAGAGCAGGTTTTAAGCGACATCAGCCGATCGGGGTTGAAAGGGCGAGGTGGTGCCGGCTTTCCAACAGGTTTAAAGACAAAAGCAACGTCCGAATCAGAAGCCCCTTGCCTGAAATATGTGGTTTGTAATGCTGATGAGGGCGAGCCAGGAACATTTAAGGACAGGGCTATCATGGAACAGGATCCTCACAGCCTGATTGAAGGAATGTTAATTGCTGCCCGTTCTATTGGTGCAATATGGGGTTACATATACGTTCGTGGCGAATATTACGCATCTATTCAAAAATTGACCATCGCCATTGATCAGGCAAAAAAGAAGGGATTTTTGGGAGACAACATCGTGGGATCTGATTTTTCTTTCCGATTGGATTTGAAAATCGGAGCCGGATCATACCTGTGCGGCGAAGAGTTAACGTTGCTGGAATCGCTGGAAGGCAAACGGGGCTACCCCCGCATAAAACCACCGTTTCCATCCCAAAAAGGGCTCTGGCAACAGCCTACCTTGGTAAACAACGTTGAAACCCTGGCAAATCTACCTGTATTATTCACAATTGGCGCTGAGGAGTACTTGAAATTGGGAACCGAAGGGACGCCAGGTACCAAGCTAATTTGCTTGAGCGGAGATATAAACCTACCCGGAACTTATGAAGTGGAGCCTGGTTGCTCCATCAACGACATTATCCACGATTTGGGTGGAGGTATTCCCGAGAACAGAGCAATAAAAGCAGTTCTATTGGGTGGAGCTGCCGGCACATTTGCAAACACCGTACAACTTGAAACTCAGTTGGGATTTCTGAAAATGCGTGAACGTGGACTGACGTTAGGCTCCGGTGCCATTATTGTAATATCAGAAAACAGTTCGATTCGCAAAACAATGACCTCAATTTTGGAATTTTTCAAGCACGAATCGTGTGGGAAGTGCGTTCCATGCAGGATTGGCACAACCCATCTTCTTGATATTTGGAACGATTCAAAAAACAAATCACCTCAAGAGAGGGAAATATCACTCCGGCAAATGGAAACAATGGCCACTGAAATGGCAGCCTCCTCGCTTTGCCCTCTGGGACAATCACCTATATTGCCAATAAAGTCGCTAATAAATAATAGTTTGAAACCTTTACTTGAAGAGTAATTGCCAGCGTCAATTTTTGATAGTATAAAAGCTATAGCGAAACAACTACGACTGAAAAACAGACACGAAAAAGAATGATTATGGTACAAATGTCACGTCCCCCTTTTGGCAGAGCCCCATAGGGGCACAATGTACAGATAATCAATATATAACAAAAACATCAAACACCAGAAACTGAAAATAATCAAGCAAATGCAAAATAAAATAAAAATATATATCGACAACCGGATCATAGAAACCACCAAGGGCGCAAACCTTTTGATAGTGGCTCGTGAGAACGGAATAGACATTCCTGGCTTGTGCTACCATCCACGATTATCGCCCACGGGGGCCTGTCGATTGTGTGGTGTTAAAATAGAAGGACAGAAAGGGATTATCATGTCGTGCACCGTTGAAACAACCGAAGGAATGAAGGTTGTTGCGTTCGATGACGAACTGGAGGCCTTAAGAAAAAACAACCTCGATTACTTGCTTTCAGAGCACAATGAAGAATCCGACCCATCGTATTTCGACGAATTTTCCCAACTTATTGACAGATACGGTTTGCGAGATTCGAAAAACCGAAAATATCCTAAAATTTTAGGTAAACTGGGTTTCAAAACCGACGATTCGAGTCCCGTTTTAACCTACGATCCTTCGAAATGCATAAAATGTTTTCGATGTATAAAAGCCTGCGACGAAATAGAGGGAAAAGAAGTTCTTACCATGGCCTCGCGTGGTGTACACAGCTACGTTATGGCCGGATTTGGAGTTTGGAACGAGTCCGAATGCGATGGCTGTGGAGAATGTATCCAGTTGTGTCCAACAGGAGCCATTGTGGAGAAACCTAACCACGAAACTATCGATTTGAGGAAAATTAAGAAAAATGTTCGGACTACTTGCCCCTATTGCGGTGTTGGCTGCCAGTTGGATTTGTTGGTACAGAACGGAAGAATCGTCCGTGCCAATGGCGTAGAAGGCGTAATGCCCAACGATGGGCGTTTATGTGTGAAAGGGCGCTTTGGTTATAATTATGTACATAGCAATGAGCGTCTTACTCAACCTCTCCTGAAGCGAAACAACACCTTTGTACCCATTTCATGGGACGAAGCGCTCGATTACGCTGCAAATAAGTTCTTAGAAATCAAGCTGAAATATGGTATAGACGCTCTGGCTGGATATGCATCAGCAAAGGCGACTAATGAGGACAACTATCTATTTCAAAAATTCGTACGTCTGGCATTCGAAAACAACCACATCGACTACTGCACCCGGCTTTGCCATGCATCAACCGTTACCGCCATGATAAAATCCATTGGCGACGGAGCCGGATGCAATAGCATTCAGGACTTCGAGGAGGCTGACTGTTTGTTTGTCATTGGCAACAACATAATTGAAACCCACCCAATAACAGCAACATACATAAAGCGTGGTCAGAAAAAAGGCCAGCAAATTATTGTTGTTGACCCCAAATGGACTCCATTGGTTCGCTACGCTCGTGTGTGGCTCCAGCCAAAATTGGGAACCGACGTTGCCCTGTTGAACGGTATTGTGCATGTAATCATTAAAAACAACTGGATAGATACTGATTTTATCCAACGCCGGATTGAAGGCGGAATGGACGCTTATACTGAATTGGTCGATCTAACCGAAAAATATTCACCCGAATACACTGAATCCATTACCGGGGTTCCGGCTCACCTGATTTCGGAGGCGGCCTCGGTTTACGCACAATCAACGAAAGCAATAATTGCCACCGGTATGGGTATGAGCCAGCAGGTTACCGGAACGCACAATGTTTTTTCGCTTATCAACATGGCTTTAATAACGGGAAAAATAGGGGTCGAAGGGTCGGGAATTAATCCACCCAGAGGCCAAAATAATGTCCAAGGGGTTACCGATGTGGGTTGCTCACCCATGATGTATCCGGGTTACATACCCGTTATCAACGTTGAAAACCGTCGGCGAGTTGCCACACTTTGGAATGTGCCGTTCGAAAAATTAAATCCTAAACCCGGGCTTACCACTGTCGAAATTGCTAAAGCAGCGTACGATGGTACAGTAAAAGCCCTATACGTTATGGGCGAAAATCCCATGGTTAGCGACCCCAACTTGAACCATACAGAAGAGGCATTCAGGAAATTGGATTTTCTGCTTGTACAGGACATATTCCTGACCGATACGGCCAAAATAGCTCACTTAGTTTTACCGGCAACCGCGTTTGCAGAGAAAAATGGGACATCGGTAAGCAGCGACCGTCGTGTGTTGAGAATACGCAAAGCAGTCGATTCTCCAGGAGAGGCCCGCCCCGATTGGTGGATTATTTCTGAAATAGCCCGACGCATGAAGGTGAACCTTGGACATTACAACAACGAAAGTTCCATTTTCGACGAAATTGCCCAGGCTGCACCCATTCTTGGCGGAGTTTCGCACCATCGACTGGAAAAAGAGGAGATTCAGTGGCCTTGTCCAACAGCATCGCATCCGGGCACACCAACGCTTTATCTCGAAAAATTTAATACTCCCACGGGAAAAGCAAAATTGTTTCCGGTCGAGTACGTGGCCCAAAAAGAAAAAACAAGCAGCGAGTTTCCATTTTTGTTGAACACCGGAAGGATTCTGAACCATTACCACACCGCTACCATGTCGCGAAAAGTTGACGCGTTAAAAGCCTTTGAAAACACATCGTATGTACTTATGAACCCTATGGATGCCTCCAAAAACAATTATTCCGACAGACAGCAGGTTAGAATCAGCAACCTCAGGGGTGAGTTGGTAACCCAACTTCGTATAAGCGAACAGGTATTGGAAGGCGAACTTTTTATGCCTTTTCATTTTAACGAAGCGAGGGTTAACCTGTTAACCGACGACGAACTGGATCCGTATTCCAAAATTGCCCGATTTAAACTTTCGGCTGTCAGGGTTGATGAATTTTAATGGTTAACAACAATAGAAAACGATGTATGGTTGACAAAAATTTGATTATAAGCTCATCTGTATTTGGTGAAACCGACAGTTTCTGTTTGAAAGGAAAACGAAACAATCTGTTGATTGTTAACCTATCGGCAGTGGTGTTTGGTTTGATTCTGCTCTACCCTTTTGCCCACATTTCGCATTACGGATTGCCCTTTATTGTTTTTTCGGTCATTGCCATTGTGCTGTGGATGGCATTCGATTATTTCACAGGGTCAACCGGAGTATTCAGGAAATCGTTATCGCCCATAATACGCTTTCTGTTTTCCGGGGAAAAAACAGGGTTCGCGAAGTCATTGGCACTGACCGCATCAAAGATGTAATTGTAATTGAAAAAATGGGCCGAATAACCATGAACATACTAATTGACAGAGAAGCAACCACTGTCCGGGGATTAGGAACATTTTATCCCGGCAAAAGATTATTCTTAACATCCGATGCTTTCGAAAATGCAGATTTTAACCTGGCTGCCAGTATCATCCTTGGAATAGTGGAATCCTCAAAAATTCAAAAACAGTCTACGGAATCTCGGCCATAAAAATGTCACGTTGTTCTACTAAGGGCATAATCTTACGAAGGTTTTCCAACGATATGGTTCCAATAGTAAGTATTTGTTTTCCAATTTGTTTCTCAGATTCTATCGTATCGAAGTTGAATAGTATTGCATCAAGGGGATTGTTAACCCGCACATAGATTTTTATCCGAAAGGAATCGCTTTTAGATAAGGTAGCCAACCCGTTGTTTACTCCATGATGATATCTGTATTTGCGCCGTAAAGCAGAAACGTCAGAAAACACTGCACTACCCGTCGGAAACGATCCGGCACCCTTGCCTGTCATGACCTGTTTGTCATAGCCAAGTCCATCAATTGAGACCGCATTGTATTCATGGTTTACGGAATATAGCGGATTCGTTCGCTCAACAAAGGCTGGACAAACATAAACAGCAATTGTTTTATCGCTACTTTTTATGGCATTTCCAACAAGTTTTATTTTAAAGTTTTTCCGGCGGGCAAATTCCACATCAACCTCCTTCAGGTTCGATATTCCAAACCTGAAAACCTCTTCTGGGTTTACAATAACCCTGAAAGAGTGGGCCGTAAGGAGAATCAACTTGTACAGTGTATCGCTGCCGGATACATCAAACCAAGGATTGCTTTCTGCAAATCCTTTTAGTCGTGCTTCTTCCAGTGCCAATTCATAGGAAAGATTATCTTCGAATATTCTAGTCAAAATATAGTTTGTTGAACCGTTTAAAATACCCTTAACTTCGGTGAGTAAATCCTTTTCGTAATACTCCTCAATGCTTCGAATAATAGGGATTGAAGCGCAAACCGACGCATCGTACAAAACCGAAACGTCATGAAATTCCTGAAGTTGAATAAGCTCTTTGAAGTGTTCGGCAACCATTTTTTTGTTTCCCGTTACAACATTTTTACCGGCCTTAAGCGCAGAACTTACAATTTCCCATGCTTCCTGAGAATCGTTAATCAATTCAACCACTGTGTCAATCTCACTGTCGCGTATCACTTCAGTCGAATCAAAACTCAGATGACAGTTCGTGTTTTCGCGGGCTTTCTGTTTGTCACGTACCACTATTGTTTTAACGCGGGCAAAACGTGATTCTGCCTTCTGCAGGATTTGATGAAACCCCTGTCCGGCGGTTCCATAACCTATAAGTCCAATTGTTAACGTTTTGTCCATATTATCTAAAGTATATATATCATTATTTTTTATAAACCAATACTGTTGAATGGTTTAAATTTATAATATATCCCGAAGGAATTTTGCTATTGATTCACCTTCAAGGAGAAACGAATCGTGACCAAAGTCGGCATCAATAAATCCCAAAACCGATCCTGGGATCATGGCGGCCAGTTGCTCCTGCTCTTCCATGGGGAAAAGCAAATCGCTGGTGAATGATAAAACCAGTGTTTTGGCGGTAATAGATGACAGTGCCTCCTCGTAGGTGCCGCGTCCTTTCAGAACATCAAAACTGTCGAATGCATTAATGATATTCAGATAAGCCTCTGGGGTAAAACGTTTTACCAATTTTTCGCCCTGGTATCGCTGGTAGGTGGTCGATTTATGCAAAAAAGGAGGATTTGGGTGTTTCCCTTCCTGGGTAGAACAAAAGGCTTTATGTCCACGATAACTCAGCATTGCAACAGCCCTGGCTGCGGCCAGTCCGGCTGCACCCGAATTGGGATGCTCTGTCCCAAATGTTTTGTCAGCTATTAGAGCCATTCTTTGAGCCTCGTTCCATGCTGCTGCCCAAGGAGAAACATAATAAGATGTGGCTATTAACGCCAGTTTTTTTATAAAACCCGGGTCAGAAATTGCCCATTCCTGTGCAATAAAACCGCCAATGGAAGCGCCAAGCATTAGGTCAACTTTCTCAATTCTCAGTTTACGGGCAACCCTGCGTTGAAATTCTACCTGGTCGCGGATGGTAAAGCGTGCCAGAGCATGATCGGAAGGTTGAAACGTTGTTGTTTCATCATACCATGATCCGTAGCACGAGCCCAACATGTTGACACAAACTATGAAGTACCGGTTGGTGTCAAAAATGCAATCCGGACCAACCATTCCCGGCCACCAGTCTTGTGGATTGGAGTTTCCCGTGAGGCCGTGAAAAATCCAGATAACGTTGTCCCGTTGGCTGTTCAATGTACCAAAGGTGTTGTATCCGGCTGTTAACCAGGTGTATTCTATGCCATTTTCGGCTGTGAATTTTTCGTTGAGCGTTAAAATTTGTGGTTCCATAATCCTGTTTTTTACAATTTGGCAGCAATATTCGACTTTTAATCGACAGTTCCAACTTTCACCACTGATTATAGTTGACGGAATGCCTGTTCAAAATCGTCAATGATGTCGCTAACGTGTTCAATTCCAACCGAAACACGCAACAGCGTGGGTGTCACCCCTGCAGCTAATTGCTCTTTTGGGCTAAGTTGCTGGTGGGTTGTTGCCGATGGTTGTATTATGAGCGTCCTGGCATCGCCCACATTGGCCAAATGAGAGACTAATTTCAATGAATCTACAAACCTGACCGTATCGTTGAATGTTGCTTCAAGTTCAAACGACAAAACGCCGCCAAACCCCTGTTTTAAATATTTCAAAGCATTGTTGTGGGTAGGGTGATTTTCTAAACCGGGATAGTTAACAGCCTTAACTTTGGAGTTATTTAGCAGCCAAACCGCCAAATCAAGAGCGTTTTGCACGTGCCGTTCCATCCGTAGCGATAACGTTTCCAACCCTTGCAGAAATTGAAACGAGTTAAAAGGACTAACACAAGGACCAAAATCGCGAAGACCTTCGACCCGTGCCTTCATTATAAAACTCAAGTTTCCAAACACTTCCTGAAACTTTAGCCCGTGATAACCTTCCGAAGGCTCGGTAAACTGAGTGAAACGACCCGATCCCCAGTCGTAATTCCCGCAATCGGTAATAACCCCACCAATGGAAGTTCCGTGCCCGCATATCCATTTGGTGGCCGATTGCACCACCAAAGCAGCTCCAAATTCCGCCGGACAGAACAAGTATCCAGCAGCGCCAAAGGTGTTGTCAACAATCAGAGGCAGATTGTACTTTTTAGCCAACAATCCGAAATTTTCAAAGTCGGGAACAATAAAAGACGGATTTCCAATGGTTTCAATATAAATGGCTTTGGTATTCGTGTCAATCAATCTTTCAAAATCTTGTACATCAATGGAATTAGCAAAGCGCGCTTCTATCCCCAGATTCCGGAAACTTACTTTAAACTGGTTAAACGAGCCTCCATAAAGAAAGGGCGATGACACAAAATTGTCGCCTGACTTTAATAGTGTTGTCAGTGCAATGAATTGCGCAGCATGCCCACTTGCCACCGCCAGCGACGCTATGCCCTTTTCGAGTAGGGAAATCCTTTTTTCGAAAACTTCCGTTGTCGGGTTCATTAATCGGGTGTAAATGTTTCCAAATTCACGAAGTGCAAATAGGTTTGCCCCGTGTTCCGAGTTTTTGAATGTATAAGAGGAGGTCTGATACAGGGGAACTGCCCGTGAAAGGGTTTCGCTGTCGGGTTGGTGACCTCCGTGAACTTGCAGGGTTTCATATTTATAGGTTTCCATAAATGTGTTTTCTTGGGGTGAATAGATTGCGTGTCCCTGATTTAGGGTTGTAAAACTTCCTTTAACAAGCCGGAAAGGCTGTTTAAAACTTTTAAAATAAATCTTAGTTGAAGAAATACAGCTACAAGCCGTTTACGTTTGTGCCCTTGGTTTTCTTTCACATGCGCATTCGATATCGGCTACAGAAGAAGGAAGTAATGTGGGATAAAACGAAAACAGCCTTAAATTCTAATTTTTGGTTGCTGTTTCCCGAGGGTCTTAGTTTCATAAAGTCAACGGTTATAATTCCAATATGGTCCGGTTTTGGCACCTTCCAAACTTGGGGTTGCCAGGGTTTCATCGAGCCAGTTCTCTCCACCCTTCTTTATAACTTAAGAAATGAACTGCTTTTGGTTCCTTTCCTCGACAAAGATAAAAGAAAAATTTTCAATGTAATCAAATTATTTAACACATTTTTTATCATAATTATTTTTTATTTTGTTGTTTTGATTTCGAAAAAAATTGTAATGGTAATATTTATTTTTTGAATGAATTTTAACGTTTACATTATGAAATAAAAAAGTTACTCATTTTGGCTTAAGTTTTTATTTCTTTTATTATCACTCGGGTTTTTCAATTTCAGCAAATAAAATTAAAATCAACGGGAGAAAAATGGAAATAGTTACATTTATTTTGGCATTTTATTCTATTTAACGTTCCAGCAGTTGGCGTTTGGGTATTGCAGTTGTTTATATAACCAATGGAACGTTTTACAGGTATCCGTAAAATGAATAAAACGAAACTCTATATGATTTTCTCCTATCTTTGCATTTAATTCTTTTGAATCCTTAAGACATGAAGACCACTAGAAAACCCGATTGGTTGAAGATACGACTTCCCAAAACAAACGAATACCAAGCATTAAACGATTTGATTGCTAAAAGCAATTTACATACTATTTGTTCGAGCGGTAAATGTCCCAACACGGGCGAATGCTGGGCTGCAGGTACAGCCACTTTTATGATTCTGGGCGATATTTGTACCCGTGGATGTAAGTTTTGTAATGTAACTACAGGAAAACCACTCCCTCCTGACAGTGAAGAACCGTTAAAATTAGCCGAAGCTATTCGCTTCCTGAAACTTAAACATGCTGTAATTACTTCGGTTGACCGTGATGATCTACCCGATGGTGGTGCCAGACATTGGGCTGATACTATATTAAAAATCAAAGAACTAAATCCAGAAGTTACCATTGAAACTTTAATTCCCGATTTCGAAGCTAATCACTCCAATTTGGATATAGTTGCTGCGGGTAAACCCGATATAGTATCCCATAATCTCGAAACTGTTCCAAGACTGACCCCCTTGGTTAGGACAAAAGCACAATACAAAACATCGTTAGAGACACTTCGATACCTGAATGAAAAAGGTTTAACAACCAAAAGCGGAATAATGCTGGGACTTGGCGAGACTAAAGAAGAAATTCTGGACACTATGGACGATTTATTGAGTGTAGAATGTCGCATTATGACCATTGGACAGTATTTACAACCCTCGCCAAAAAACCTGCCAGTAGAAAGATATGTAACACCCGATGAATTTGAAGCATTGAAGCAAATTGGGCTAACCAAAGGTTTCCGTTTTGTAGAAAGTGGGCCCCTGGTTCGATCCTCCTACCACGCAGAAAAACATCTTTAAGTTCATCATTTGAAGGAAAATTAATAGCCGGAAAGCAACCAGTTTTTATTTTCCATTAACCTTTGACAAAATTTAGAGAAAAAAAGGACAATAATCCAAGAAAATAGTTATTCTCGAAAAAACCAATACAATGTCAGCAACAAATATTAAGTTTTTAGACTGGGGTCGAACTGACTACGGAAGAGCATGGGAAATGCAACAGGAAATTTTTAACCAACAGGTAGAAAACAAAGCAGCCAAACAGCCAACCCAACATCACCTGATCTTTGTAGAACACCCGCACGTGTACACCTTGGGGAAAAGTGGCGATAGTCATAACCTTCTGATTTCGGACGAAATGATGCAGAAAATTAAAGCCACTTATTATAAAGTCGATCGGGGTGGAGATATAACTTACCATGGCCCGGGACAAATTGTGGGTTATCCGATTTTTGATCTTGAAACACTGGGAATATCGTACAAAGGATATATTGATTCCCTTGAATCATCTATAATTGACTATTTGTCAGAAATTCACGGTGTAAAAGCTTCTCAGCCAGACGGGGCAACAGGTGTGTGGATTGACACACCAAGGGGACCTGAAAAAATATGCGCCATTGGAACCAGGGCAAGCAGATATATTACCATGCATGGATTTGCGTTAAATATTAACACGGATTTGCGCTATTTTGAATACATTAATCCTTGTGGTTTCAAGGACAAAGGTGTTACATCCCTAGAAATTATTAAGGGTCATAAATTTGATTATGAAGAAGAAAAAGAAATTTTACGCGACTTTATAGCGCGGGGTTTTAATGCTATTCTGGAAATTTAAACCAGAGTGTTTGCCCAGGCTATTGGATCAAATCCACCAAAATTTCCCGACGACATAATCAAAATAATTGCACCCGATTGCCAACTTGTTTCCAGCTTTTTAAATAAACCTAAATTCTCAGTAGCTACGGAAAGATGTGGATGGTTAAAACATGATTGTATAAAG
>JBBISE010000107.1:0-12719 GCA_037441445.1 Salinivirgaceae bacterium | reverse complement strand
AATTTTTTTAACAAAAAAAAAGGACTGTCTAGTCTTTTTAGACAGCCCCTACAATAATCTATTACCGCGCCACAACCAATTTCCGCGAATACCTTTTTCCATTCTCCAGTTGCACATTCACAATGTACAACCCGGGCATGGCTGGTTTGTCAATCAAATATTGCTGTTGTGGGGTAGTTGAAGTAATCTGTGTTGCAATACGACCAAGAATATCCACAACCATTATTTTCACCTGGCCGCTTTCGCGGGGAAGGGTAACGAATATGGAATTTCCTTCGGTGCCCACCGCGAATTGGCTGCGTTCGGTTTCAATTCCGGTGGCGGCTTTGCAGGAAAGAAATACTTCGGAAACCAGGTCGTAGGAAACACGCTTGAAGGTAAAATCGGTGCAGGCAACGAAATATTGAGGTGTGTATGTGATGTTGTAACCAAACTGAGACGTAAGAATACTGTCGTCTCCCTGTGTCCGGAAGGCTATAAACGAACCGCCAAACTGCTCAAAGTAGGCTTCAATTTGTTCGTTTGAGGCATTTCCGTTTTCAAACGCCCATACCCAACCTTCCTGTCCCTGGAGGGCATCGCGCTGCCACACATTCTCGAGTGTTGGAACAGCCGCCTGACAAGTTCCGCATGTACGGTTAAAAAACACCAACACAACCGGTTTGTTTCGTGCAAGCTCGGTGTGCAAGTTATAGGTTGTGCCCTGAATGTCGGTCATGGTGAAATCGGGCGGGGTGTCGGCACTGACAGTCAGTGAATAAACCAGAGCAAAAACAGGTATAAATTTCTTAAACATAGCGGAACATATTAGGGATTTTCAAATCTTTTTATCGAGAGCCCCACCACAAAAATTCAGCCAGAAAAGGGAACAACCCCCGAGGTGTCAGGACACAAACCAAACAACTCGGCAATGGTTTTGTTCAATACCGGATGGACTTTATGCGGGATAATTTCCGCTAAGGGTACCAAAACAAAATTGCGTTCAGCCATCCGGGGGTGGGGAACAGTCAGTGCTTCGGTGCTAAGTATCCGGTTATCGATAAACAGGATATCGATATCGATCTCTCGCGATGCATACTTGTCGTTGATTGTTTTTTTTTTCCTTCCTATACTTTTCTCAATTTGCTGGCTTTGGTGCAAAAACTCAAGCGGCTTGAGCATTGATTTAATGACCACAGCCTGGTTCAGAAACGCAGGGGCTTCAAACCCCCACGCGGTGGTTTCATACACCCGGGAAAGAAATTTAACATTTCCGCAGTGGATTTGCAGTATATTCAATGCTTGCTTGAGATACCCCAAACGGTCGCCAAGATTCGACCCAAGCAGAAGGGTGTATTCCATTTTGCTATAGGTTAAAAAATCCGATAGTGTCGTTTAACTGTTGCGCCTGGCTGGCTAGTTCCTCGGCATTGGTAGCAAGCTGTTCCGAGGCGGCAGCCGTTTGTTGCGCCACTTTGTTCAGTTCCTGAATGGATTGCTCGGTCTGGCGAATATGTTTTACCGAATCGGTATTCGAAACGGCCATTTCTTTAATTATTCCTGACGTGCGTTCAATTTCAGGCACAATGCGTTCCATTGATTCGCCCACCGATTGCGACAACGTTAAACCCTCGGTAGTAAGCCCCATTATATCGTTGGCAGCAATTTTACTGCGTTCGGCCAATTTGCGCACTTCCGAAGCCACCACGCTGAACCCTTTGCCGTGTTCGCCAGCGCGGGCGGCTTCAATGGCAGCATTCAAGGCAAGGATATTGGTCTGGAAGGCGATATCGGAAATAATTTTTGTCTTTTCGGCAATTTTGGACATGGCTTCCGCCGATTTTGTGGCTTTGCTGCTTCCATCTTTTATCTCGGTCAGACCTGTTTCAACAATAGCTACAGCCTGCTTCATGTTTTCCGACTCGCGTGCGAAGTTCTCAGTCAGGTGGTCAATGGTGGCTGACATCTGTTCCATGGATGAGGCTTGCTCATTGGCGCTTTGCGAGAACATCTGGGCTGTGGAACTGACTTGATCGCCAGCACTCAGAATTTGTGATGATCCGTTTGAAATGGTGGAAGTTATATTCTTCAACTCCTCTGACATTTTCTGTAAAGCTGTTCCCAAATGACCAATCTCGTCGCCCCGTTGGAGCATGGCTTCCGATATTTTTACACGCAAATCGCCCTGGCTTATGCGTTCGGCGGCCTCCATGCCTGCTTTTACCCCTTTCTGCAAACTTGCCGAGAACGAAAAACTGACAAAAATTCCCAACAAGACAACTATGACCGAAGCTATTAGTATAATTGTCAGCCCTTTGCTAAATGCGGCATCAACGCTGGCATCAATACTCTGGATACTTTCATCTAAAAGGGTAACGGCATTCATCATTTCATCGCCCAAAGGTTTTACGATTATGGCCTGCTGGGCAGACAGCTCCTGATATTTAAGCATGCTTTGGTAGTACTCCTGCATTGACTGCGATGGTTTAGCCGTATTAAATGTTGACTGGTAAAGTTCCATCCATGTGTCGTACACCTTTTGGCTGCGACTCGAGATATAGGCCTGTTGAAGGATTATTAGGCGATTTGTGTTTTTGTCAATATCGTTCCATCGCCGTCTTTGACTGAGGTCGTTCAATAGTACAAATGTTTTATTCCGCATATCTTCGAACAGTTGCTTTTTTACGGTTTGTAGTTTTGCAAAATCCTGAAAAACTTTATGATAGATGGTAATACTTTGCCTTATACGCCCTAACTTATCCTTCAAATCCGGGTCGGCAATGTCCGATAGCGACTCAATAACGGCAATGTTCTGATTGAAAATTTTAACATCCTCGTCAATAAGGGTTTCGTCATTTTCATCCTGGTATGTTAGTGCATTAATGCGAGTTTGTCCTATTAAAAATTTTATCTGCCCCGAAATGTTCTGTCGTGCGTTTTGTAGTTGAAAATCGGTCAACAGGGAATAGCTCAAATACGAAATTACCATGGTTAGCGCAATGACAATGGCGTAACCAAGCATTAGCCTTTGACGGATGCTGAGATTTTTAAGATTGAATATCATGACTTTACTGTTTTCTGGTTTACTTTTCAGGTGGTTAGTAAATATAGGAATCATTTTGGAAAATAGTGGCAACATTACAAAAAAAAGCCAAAAGATTAGAAAGCCTAAAGCTATTCTATACTTCCAAATACACCCTTTTTGCCTTGCTTCTACTTAAACAGGAAAACAAAAGCTTATAAAGAATTGTTTTCACCTTTTTGTAACATTAAAAGTTTTTACACGTCTGATGACTTGTACTTTTTTAATCTTAAACCCAAAAACCACATGAGAAACTTTAAGCTATTTTTTGCAACAACCATGGTGTGTAGTTTCCTTACGGCTGCCACATTCTCGCAGAACCCCAATCCAAAACTCAGTTTGGTTGAAGTGGCTGTAAAAAGTAAGATTGAAGCTACAACGCTATTGTCGCAGGGCTTTGACATCGATTTTAAATCGAAAAAAAGCCCCAATACAGTTCGGATTATTGCTAAACAAAGCGATTTAAACAAGCTTTCGCAATTAGGCTACAATTTTAACGTCATTCACGACGATCTGGCCAAATTGCAACAAGAGAGGCTCTCGGCCCCAAAAACAAAATCGCTGGAAATTGGCCAGGGAAGTATGGGCGGTTATTTCACCTACGAGGAGTTGCTTGAATATATTGACTCAATCCACACCGCCTACCCAAACATCATGTCCACACCCATTTCCATTGGACAAACAGTGGAAGGGCGCGATATTTTGGCGTATAAAATTTCTGACAACCCCGAGGTTGACGAGGAAGAACCACGCGTTTTAATTGATTGGCTGCACCACGCCAGAGAACCCATGTCAATTGTTGCACCTCTGTATTACGCCGAGTGGCTGTTGGACAATTATGGCACCAACGAATTGGCAACCTACCTTGTTGACAACCGCGAAACATGGTTTGTTCCCATTCTTAACATTGACGGCTATGTTTACAATCAGGAGATTGAACCCAATGGAGGCGGCATGTGGCGCAAAAACAAACGCGACAACGACGGAAACGAAATTTTTAATCCTGGAAATGACGGCGTTGCCTTAAACCGTAACTACGGCTATGGTTGGGGATACGACAATGTTGGCTCAAGCAACGACCCCTCGGCAGAAACCTACAGGGGAGCAAGCGCTTTTTCAGAACCGGAGTCAGAGGCTATACGCCAATTTTGTATTGAAAAAGGGTTTAAGACAGCCCTTAACTTTCATACTTTTGGCGATTTGATGATTTATTCCGAGCAACCCGATGGTGCAACCTTCCCCGACCATCCCATATTTCAGGAGTATGCTCACGATGCCACAAAACCCAATGGTTATGTTTACGGAAACGGAACCGAGACAGTACAGTATGTCTCTAATGGCGACACCGATTCATGGATGTATGGCGAACAGACCGAAAAAGAGAAAATAATGGCGCTTACGCCCGAAATTGGGAATGAATTCGACTACTTTTGGGCGCCCACCAGCCGAATTGCAGAGTTAGCACAGGAAAACCTTTATACACAGCAGTATATCTCAATGGCTGCTGGAACATTTTTGAAAAATTGAAAATTACAGCTTCGATGATATTGTCAATAGAGATGGCGACATGGCTGCCGAGGCAGGTGAAACAGTTCAACTGAACCTAATGGTGAAAAATAAGGGATGGGACTCTACTGCAAATATGGTTACAGCAACCTTATCATGCAATGACGAACTAGTGACCATTAATGACGAAACCGTGACAGTAAGTTTTTCTCCAATGGAAACCAGAATGGTAAGTTACACTGTTTCATTGGCCGCAGGAATTGCCTCCGGACATACCACGGAATTCAATGTACACTTTACTGATGCGAATGGTTACAACATAACCGAAACCATTGACATTACTTTTGGGAAGCCAATGTTGAAATTCTTCGACGATACTGAAAACGGTCTTGCTCAGTGGGAAGCTGACGGCTCGTGGAATGTAACAACCGAAAAAAGTGCCAGTGGATCACACAGTTTTACCGAAAGTCCATACGGAACCTACTCGCCAAACGACGAAATGTCATTAACAACCGCTACAGCCATTGACTTAACCGGGCTTGCCAAGGCAACACTTTCATTCCAAACCCGGTACAATATGGAAAAAGATTGGGATCTGGCTCAGTTACAAATCTCATCCAACAACGGATCAACATGGACACCACTTTGGGGCGAATACGCTACCAACGGATCGGACGGCGAAGGCTTGCAATTAAGCAACGAGCCAGTTTACAATGGATTCCGCGATTTGTTCTGGGTTGAAGAGAAAGCCTCGCTGGATGCCTATCTGGGGCAACAAGTTCTGATTCGATTTTTGCTCGCCTCCGATGCTGGAATTCAGACCGACGGTTGGTATGTTGATGATATAAAGGTCATTGGATTTACCGATATTGCAAGTGTCCCCCAAATTATTACGTTTACAAAATACCAAAACACCAGTTTTCTTGGAGCCTATCCAATTCATGCCGTTGTATCCGACGAAAAGGGAAACCTGACCGTTAACCTGAAATACAGTACTGATAGCATAACCTTTAATTCGGTACAAATGGCCGTTTCTGATTTCTTCCATTTCGCAGCTGAAATACCCATGATGGAATTGGGGACAACCGTGTATTACTACATTGAAGCTACCGACGACGATAACAATACAGTAACGTCCGAAGTCAGAGAATTTATGGTTACAGACCAACCTCCGGTGTTGGATATAAATATTTCGGAAATCAACGAAGAAATGGGCATTGGTCAAACAAGCAATCACATGTTAACCATTACCAACAACGGTCTTCTGCCACTAACCTGGAGTATAACAGGAATAGCAGGGGAAACTAAGGATCCAGTCCTATCCATTACTGACCCCGTTGGCGATAACCAAGGCAATAGTCCCGATTTTGTGTCGGTTTATTCCGAGATTCTGGAGTCAGGATCATTGTATTTGCAAATGAACTTTGCCGATGAAATTGACACAAACACCATGTTTGCCATTCTTTTGACTGATATAGATCAAAATCCGGCCACGGGACTTACCGGCGCAGAAATGTTTGGATATCCGGCATGGGATATAGCCGCTGAGTTTTTTATTGTATGGGATGTTGCAAACCAAAACGGGCTTGGGTCGGCGGCGTTGGTAATTGACACAAACGATGAGTTCATGGGCTTTGAGCCCATAGTGGTCGATGGCAATTCAATGTCAGTTACATTTCCGCTATCCTACCTTGGCAACGACGATGGAAACATGGATATTGCAGCCATTTGTGGTTCCGAAGCCGGATTTGATGCAGCACCCAACGAAGGGCACGGAACCATTGGCATGCCTGGTTTTGCCTCGTGGTTATCGTACAACGTTTCAGCAGGAACAGTATATGCCGGCGAATCATTTGACGTAACCGTAACAACAAAATCGACAACAACACCACCCGGAGTTTATGAAGCTTTTTTAATGCTCGAAACCAACGATCAGGAACATGCAAGCACCGCCATTCCTGTAACCATGACGGTGTTGTCAAACCAGGCCAATATCGAATCTTTTGCCTTCAACGAACAGTCAGCTCCGGCAACCATTAATCCAAACACACGTGTTATTTCCATTAGTGTAAATCCAGGAACCAATCTTACCAACTTGGCAGCCATATTTACCCTTTCCGATGGAGCCACAGCCTTTATTGGTGATGTAGCACAGGAAAGTGGAATAACCGTCAATGACTTTTCAGCGCTTAAACTCTATCGCATTGTTGCCGAGGACGGTGTGACTTCTAAAACATGGAGGGTAAATGTTTCCGTGGCCGTTGGAATCGGTAATACCGAAACAAGTTCATTCATCAAGTATCCGAATCCAGCCAATGACAAACTAACCATTCGGGGTGTAAACAGCGGTACAGCTGTAATCTACTCCATGGTTGGCGAGAAAGTGCTTCAAATTGAGAACGATGCATTGCAACAACCCATTGATGTCTCCATGTTGTCGGATGGATTATATGTAGTAACCATCTTAGAAAACAATACAACTAAAACTAAGCTACTGCAAATCAACCGATAGTATTTTTATAAAAAGCCGGATATGGAACTCTATATCCGGCTTTTTTTATTGCTGTAGGGCCTAATATATCAGAAATTTGTTTTATGTTTCCCATGGTTTTGTGCTGACTTGGCATTACTTAGGGGCTGCTGAAAAAGTCAATGCAAATTTCGTTTTTTTCTGAAACGCTTTTTTGGTGTAAGCAAAGTCTCCGGTTACCCGGGACATGAATGCCGGATGCGCGATGGCCTGACAAAACTGCTGGTCAGGCGCAGACCAAACTAAGGTCGCCGCTATGCGGCTTTCTTTTTCTGGCCGCTATTGTTTTTTACAAATAGGACGCAGCAATGCTGCTAAAAACACATGATTTCGTTGGTGGGCTTTGGAGTTCACTAACGTTCCTTTTGACTTAACTGTAAGTCTGGTTTTTAGGCATTTGGCATTAAGGATAACCATGTTACTATGTGGTTTAGAATATTGAACAAGGATTAACGATATTTGATTTTAGAAGTAGAAAGGGGATTAGGAGTTAGTTTGTTAGGGGTGGGTATAGAACTATGTGCCTTTGTGGTTTTAAAAAACTCCGTGCAACTTCGTGTTCTCTGCACTTCTGTGGTTAAACATAAACCTCATTATCAGTGCATATTGCCAATGTTGAAAACTTTTTTGTTATTTTTCTGTAAAAAAATTTGGATTGTAATGTTTTTTTTCACCTTTGTTACGTCAAAACAATAGGGCACACGGCCGTGGCTATTTGACAAAACAACAGAGTACAAACAATTTAAAACAAAATTGAAATGAAAAACATCTTATTTATGGCATTGGCCATGGTCACGGCGACCACATTTTTTAGTTCCTGCCAAAAGGAAATGGTAGCTCCCTCAAGCGACCTATCGCAACTCAGCGACACCGATTTGGCAAAGAAAATTGGCGATTTCCGCACACAAGTGATCGATGCCAAAAAGAGCGGAAACACTCAAACCGTAAGCGTTGAGCAAGCCATTTACCTTATGGAAGCCGTTTTTAACTACTACCATGGTTTTACGGGCTAAGAATACGCTGCCACCGTAACCGAAACCATTACTTTGCCTGTAAACTACAATACCAACGATAAAATTGCGTTTACAGAGCTCAATTCCCTATTTGTAGAACTAAACAACACTATGGTAGAAAAATTCGAAGCCCTAAAAATGGACAACAAACGCACTATGATGTTTGATGTTGAGCTTACCGAAGAAGGGCTGCAAGTTTTCATGACCGCCGGAAGCGTTGAAACCAACAAGGTGTCGCAAGAGTGTATAAATGAGGCGCCGTTTGGGGCTACGGATTATTGGCAACCGGGACATGGAATAACTTCAGGCTACTTGTACAAACCGGGAAAATGTGGGCAATATACAGGAATGTACAATGGTGTTAGTTGTGCTCTATTAGAGCAAGCAAAAGCCGCCCTCAAATACCGTCGTGGAAATTTCAATGGAAGTTTGTATTATTTTGCAGATGTTCAAACTGGGTTTCTTTATGAAGAAGGGGATATTTTTTATAACACCTTTATGGGTTATTGCTTTGATCCCACAGAAATGAATTCTGTTTACCAAATTATTGGTAGTAGAATAGATTACCACTATCAGAATCTGAATATTGCCCAAAGCAAACAGTTTGCTAATATTGTGCTTTGTGGAAACTATTATACATCAAATAATGGATCTCCGGTTCAATTCGGCGTTTTTTCAATTTCGTATGGCGAGAAAAGAGTACGTGAGCAGACTCCAGAATTGCCATCATCAATGGATTAAAAACTTTAAAAGGCTGCTACAATAGGGTGGCAGCCTTGTTTTTAGAAGCCCTTATATTAAATTTCAGTATTTTGAATATCCATATTTCCATTAAAAACAAGCAATTAAATCTATTGAAAATGAATAAGTTACTAATTATATTTTTTTCATTGCTTTTTAGTCAAAAAAATCAGGCTCAGACCTTTGAAATTCTATTTAACGATAAGGATTTTCAGAAAACCACGAGTGTTGTTGAGATCAAAAATGGATTTGTCATTGCCATCTTGGAAGGAGCTTTAACAAATAACACTTACAATTATAAAATTCAAAAAATTAGCTTAAAAGGAGAAAAACTTGATTTTTATTTGATAAAAAAAAACTTGGACAATACTTGGCCTGTCAATCTAACAAAAATCTCTGATTCGGTTATAAATGTGTCTTTATGCTATACTACAAATGACAGCGTTAAATTCAATTCTCTTAATTTAGATAAAGACTTGAAACCTATCGCTCACACTGAGTTAAACTTGGATAAAAAGCTAACGTTTCCATATGCTTTCACATTGAATAGCAGACTTTTAACAACTGGGGAGATATTCTCCAGTATCGGTTTGTTTTCATTCGAAAATCCGGATGAAAGCGGTTTTTATCTCGTAAAGTTCGGGCCAACTTTAGAAAACATCCAATTCATATTCTATCCACGAAACGCGCAAGGTTACTCACTAATAGAAACTATCCTGCCTTTTCAAGAATCAGACACAATATTAATATTTGCAAAAAGAGTTTTTCTAACTAATACAACCCTAAATATAACAGACTCTTTACCAGATAATTTTTATCGTTTTCCACACAATGCTGGTGAAGCGGCAGTTTTCAAGCCATTCAAAGCTCATTGGTTTAAAAATAAACTTGTAATTGGGGGGGGGCGCACTTATGACATATATCGTTACAATAACCTAAGTCAAGACACATTCAAAATTTTCACCAATGACGCCTTACAACTCACATCGCATTATTCACCGTCTTCTTTTTTTGGCGATTACATTTATTTGGCCGGAACAAACCGTTTTAATCTTGGAAACATTTATATTGACAGCTACGAATCGTATTTGCGAATTTTTAAGGTTGACTCAGCATTAAATCTTCGTTGGCAAAGGGATTATAACAGGTACGATGGATTTTATTACTTTCCTTTATATACTTTAGCCACCTCCGACGGCGGCTGTCTGATTGCTGCAACAAGAAACAACTATAATACAATGGGCGAAAAGGCAGACCTTTACCTCCTCAAAGTCGATTCCCTGGGCAACTACACACCCATGGTAGGGCTGGAAAACCCCACAACCACAACACAAACCCTTGTTTACCCCAACCCAGGAAAAACAACACTAACTATTGAAACTACCGAAGGTACAACTGGTAAGAAATTCAGAATGTACAACAGCACCGGAACGCTTATGTTTCAACAACGGTTGCAAACAGAAACTGAAACTATCGATGTTTCAAGCCTTCCTGCCGGAATTTACATCTACGAAACCCAAAACCACAATGGAATGGTGGAGAGGGGGAAGTGGGTGAAGATGGATTGAATATCGAACAAGGAATCACGATTTTCGATTTTTGAAGCACAGGCGAAAGGTCATGCTGAGCGCGTCGTACTGAGCGTAGTCCAAGTAGAGTCGAAGCATGGCACACCCGATAAACCCTTCTGGTAAAACGAAGTGCGGAACGTCGCCCTTCGTCTCCGCTCAGGGTCACTCTCACCATTGTTTCAATGAAAACCTATGCCCAAATACACGCATGATTTTGAAAAAAACACCGAAAAGAAAGCAAAACCAAAAATTAATTTTTACCTTTCATGAGTGATTTTTACAAACCATAACAATATGAATATGAAAAAAAGAACTCTTAATGCAATGGCTGTAATATTGGCAATGTTTTTTGTTTCGTGTGGCACAAAAGAGACAAAAAAAGAAATGTTGATTGACAAGGCCCAATGGTTGCTTGGCGAATGGTCGAATACATCCCCCGAAGGAACAGTTGTTGAAAAATGGGCCAAGCAAAACGACTCGACCTATCTTGGAAATGCTTTCTTTGTCGTTGAAGGAGACACGGTTTCATCTGAGATTGTGACCCTGGAGCAGAAAGGTGCCGAGTTGTTCTATGTTCCAACCCTCGAGGATCAAAACGATGGAAACCCCGTCACCTTTAAGCTGTCTGAAATAACCGACACAAAAATGGTTTTTGAAAACCCAACTCACGATTTTCCGCAAAAAATTACCTATTCGAAGGTAGATGCAGAAAATATAATGGCCGAGATTTCCGGAACTGTTGATGGTGAACCTCAGGTGCACCAGTTTCCTATGCAGAAAGTAAAAAAATAGCACGGCAAAAATCAGGTAATTGTTGGTGAATTATTTCTGGAATCTCTGTTTTCTTGAATTATCCCCCTGAATACCAAAAGAAAAGAGGATGTCACAAATAAGGCAGCCTCTTTTTTTTGAAAACCTCCTAAAATAAGCCCTATGCAGCAGTCTGAGAATGAAATTGTTTTAGAATTGCGCAAGTTTGTCGCCCCCGAATTTATTTACGGGGTGGGCGCCCGTTTCTCGGCTGGGAAATATTGCCGTCAGTTAGGCGCCCACAAGGTTTTTTTAGTAACCGATAACGTGGTCAGCCAAACCCAATGGTTTCAAGATGTGTTTAACTCGTTGGCTGATTTTGATTTAGAGCTCGAGGTCTTTGACAATGTTTCGCCCAATCCCCGCGATTTTGAAGTAATGGAAGGGGCAGAAAAATTCCTGAAACCGAAATGCAATGTAATCCTCGCACTGGGTGGTGGAAGCGTAATTGACTGCGCCAAAGGAATTGGCATTGTAGCCACCAACAAAAAAATATCGCCTTTTTCGAAGGGGTTGACAAAATAAACAGCCCTATGCCACCCTTGGTCTGCGTGCCAACGACATCCGGATCGTCGGCTGATGTGTCGCAATTTGCCATTATAAACAACTACGCTGAACGTTACAAAATGGCCATCATTAGCAAGGCCACAGTTCCCGATGTTGCGTTGATAGATCCTGAGGTACTAACCACCATGGATGCGTTTTTAACAGCTTGTACTGGAATGGACGCCTTTACTCATGCATTGGAAGCTTATGTAAGCAACGCCAGCTCGCCGTTTACCGATTTGTGGGCATGGGAGGCCATGCAACTGCTGAACCATAATTTGTTAAAAGTAGTAAATGAACCTTTTGACCTACAAGCCCGGGGAAAAGTAATGCTGGCCAGCCTTTATGCCGGCCTGGCCTTCTCGAATGCCAGTCTTGGATGTGTTCACGCCATGGCACACAGTCTGGGTGGATACCTTGATCTTCCTCATGGCGAGTGCAACGCCATACTGCTCCCCCACGTGGTCGATTTTAATTTCGAAATGGCCTCGGAGAAATACAGCAGGGTTGCGGAAATGTTAGGTGTAAACAAAGCTGACAACCCAACCAAAAATAGCCATAAAGCACTGGTTGCAAAACTTATAGAGATGCGGCAGCAGGTTGGAATACGCTCAGGTTTGTCAGACAAGGGTATTCGGTCCGATACGCTGAAAATCCTGGCTACTAAAGCCATAAACGATCCTTGCAATGCAACAAATCCCCGTCCTCCAAAACTTGAGGACTTGTCATTGATCTATTCTGAAGCCCTATAGATTATGGAACAGAATTGGGACGAATATCGCAGGAAAATAATTGGTTTGGAAGACAGTTCCATGCGAAAAAGCTATTTCCCCAAGTTACAGGAAAAAATCCAGGCCTTAGAAACAAACCAAAGTAATTTGCAGTCAATTATTAATGCGAATTAAGAGTTAAAAACTAAGAACAGAAAAGCAGCGGCTAAT
>JBBISE010000106.1:0-12779 GCA_037441445.1 Salinivirgaceae bacterium | reverse complement strand
TTTAAAGTCGGGAAATCTTAAACTTTACACCCAACAACGTGGTGAAACTTGACAACTATGGATATTCTGGATGTGTTTGAATTTTAATAAACAGGACGACCACTGTCCGATAAAAGTCACGAAACAATCCTAAAATTCTTCACTGTACTACATTTCGTTAAGAAACGAATGTTTAACAAAACTATAAAAATCATTCCTATTTTGTCCATGACTGGGCGTTTGCCTGGCAGAAAAGAGGGGGCTTGAGTTGGCTGCCACCAACGCAAAGAGCCCCTTCTCACAGTAGCATTGTGGGTAATTATCATTCTGAACGGTAGTGAAGAATCTAGTGGTTTTATCGGACAATAGTTCCTAAACCCAAGCCTTACAAACCAAACGCATAATAGGCACGCATGCCGTTGGGGTAAATCCCCTCGACATAAATTCCGCCGTTTTTATTCTTCTTCAGGGCTTCGTTTAAATCTTCAATTTGACTGACAGCCTGACCGTTAACAAAAGTAATAATAAAACCACGGCGAACTCCGGCGTTTAAAAGTTTTCCATTTTCAATTTCAACTATCTGCAATCCAGCGTTAATTCCAAGGCTTTTTGCCTCGTTCTTGCCCACGGGTTGGAACACTGCTCCCAGAAGGTTCATGACGTCAGTCCTACGAATTGGGCCTGTTGAACCCAGTCGGTTTTGAAGAATGGTTCTTTTCTCAATGCTTTTTCCATTGCGGTTAATGGTCAGGGTTATTTCCTGTCCAGGGCGGAAACGGTTCAAATGATCCTGTAATTCGGCCAGCGTTCGAATGGATACTGCACCAATTTGGGTAATAACATCGCCAGGCTCAATTCCTGCATTTCGTGCCGGGCTTCCTTCTTCGATTTGTTGGACAAGGACCCCCGATAAGACCTTCAGGTCAAACTGGTTGGCCAATTGGCTGTTTATATCACTGATAACTATTCCAAGAACGGCCCTCTGCACCTCGCCAAATTCAATCAGGTCGCTCACGACCTTTTGCACGATGCTTATTGGGACGGCGAACGAATACCCTGTAAATGTACCTGTTTGCGAGGCAATGGCAGTATTAATGCCTATTAATTCGCCACTGCTATTAACCAAAGCACCGCCGCTATTACCCGGGTTGACGGCGGCGTCAGTCTGGATGAAGGACTCTATTCCGTACCGACGGTTTATGATATTGATATTCCGCGCTTTGGCTGAAACAATTCCGGCTGTTACCGTCGATGTAAGATTAAACGGGTTCCCAACAGCCAGTACCCATTCGCCAACTTTGGCCGAGTCCGAGTTTCC
Organism: Salinivirgaceae bacterium; assembly: GCA_037441445.1. Taxonomy (GTDB): domain Bacteria; phylum Bacteroidota; class Bacteroidia; order Bacteroidales; family Salinivirgaceae; genus JAAYQU01. The sequence goes on along the minus strand of JBBISE010000106.1, from coordinate 11,482 downwards.
ATAGGGAAGGAAAGGCAGGTTTTCCTCTTCAATTTTTAACAAGGCTATGTCGGTACCCGGATCAGTCCCTATCAGCTTTGCATCATAGGTACGTTTATCGTTTAGGGTAATTTCAATCCGGTCGGCCCTTTCAATTACATGGTTGTTGGTAACAATAAAACCATCCTGGGTAATAATAACACCCGAACCGGTCGCTCTGAGAGGCATGGCCTCGGGTGATCGTCCCGGCTCGCCAAAGAAAAAGTCAAAAAACGGATTCGAGTACATTTGCGTTTGTCTTGCACTCATTGTTTTCACGTGTACAACAGCATCGACCGATTTTTGCGATGCCAATGTTAAATCAATATAACGGTTATTCTGCACGGTCATTACCGATTCCGTTTGATGCACTGGCATTGCAGGTGCAACTGTTGTAATATCGGCATGTTGTATTCCCTGTTTGCTCCCTTTTTCAAAAATCAGGTAACCGGCAACAACGAATGCTCCTCCTATAAATCCTGTCAGCAGATTATGCCAAATGATATTTCGTTTCATACCTTTAAGTTTTAAATGATTTTCGTAGTTTTACACTTCAATTAACGTGCTTTTTTTGTTTTTTGTTTAATACAGCTAACAGTTTTAACGTGGATTTAACGTTACAGGTGACAAATTGTCACTTCCCTGATTTTCCCTGTTTTTTAATTAAAAACAATACAATTTAAAGAAATAATATTTATGACAGCTAAACTAATCAAATTCCAGAAGTACCAAGGGGCAGGCAATGATTTTATAATGCTTGACAATAGGGCAAATGAATATTCAAATTTGGAAACAGCTGAGATTGCCTTTTTATGCGATCGCCACTTTGGAATTGGTGCGGATGGCCTTATTATGCTAGATAGCTCGACTGACAGCCATTTTCACATGCGGTATTTCAACAGCGACGGGAAAGAATCAACCATGTGTGGGAACGGGGGGCGCTGTATTGTCTTGTTTGCCTATCATTTAGGGTTGTTTGAAAAGAAAACCTGGTTTACAGCTGTCGATGGTCAACATGAGGCGGAGATAATCAGCAACAACATCATCAGGCTCAAAATGTCAGATTGCCAATTCCCGGCAAAGATTACCGATAACATTTTTGCAATTGACACGGGATCACCCCATTTGGTTATTTTTACAAGCAAAATAGAAGACATCGATGTTCGATCGGAGGGAAAGAAATGGCGCTATAACGAAAAAATATCGATTAACGGTATGAACGTTAATTTTTGCGAAATCGAGAATGATGAGATTAGGATCAGAACCTATGAGCGGGGTGTTGAAGATGAGACATTAGCCTGCGGAACGGGTTGTGTTGCTGCTGCTATCACAGCGGTTTATGGCAAAAAATTTCAAGCAAAGCACCCGATTAAATTGAGAGCCCTGGGTGGGGTTCTTTGTGTTGATTTCGTGCAGGATGAAAATGTTCATAGTATATTTCTGACCGGAGAAGCAAAAAAAGTTTTTAACGGAATTGCAGAAATAATTTAAAATCGTTTTATTTAATCTAAAATTGCCATATATTTACAAGACAAAACGATAGCGTTTTAGAAAATTTTAAGTAAATTTGATTTTTATGTTATATAAATTTCAAATAATCAAACACAAATAAAGGTTTAATGTAAACGCGTAGCCGTATGTTCAACAATAAAGCTGAAGATAAAGCCCTGGCATTTGAACTCTATGATGGTTTCAAGGATGCGGATTTAAGCTACATTTACCACGGCCAGTTTACCCAAAAGATAACCGATCTTATTATTATGCTGGCCGAAACAAGCATGAATCGTATTGGAGAATCGGCCAAAATAAAAAAAAGGGTTTTTTCGATTATGGTCGAAAGCCTGCAAAATATTACACGTCATCAGGATGACACCGGAGAACATCAGGGCTTTTTTGCGATTGAACAAAAAGACGGCAATTATTTTGTAACTACGGTTAACCTTATTTTTAACAAAAACATTGAACGGGTTGATGGCCTGCTAAAGAAAATACAAAGCCTTCCTCCAGAGGAATTGAAGTTATACTATAAGGAGGTATTGATAGAAAATGAGTTATCATCGAAAGGGGGAGCAGGCCTCGGCTTAATAGAAATTGCAAGGAAATCAAACAATAAGGTATCTTACCATTTTCATAAAATTAACGATGAATGTTCCTATTTTTATTTCCACACCTGCATAACACCCCGTGAGGAAGGAGATGATGAGGGAGATACCGAACTTGTACGGATAGACAACATATTTCTGCTACACCAACTTTTAGAACAAAAGGAAGTACAAATAATATTCAATGGCATCTTTAATCAGGAAAACCTTATTAACCTGCTTAATATCATTGAGAGTCAAATGGCGGGACTTGGTCACCTTAAAAGAGTGGTCTTTAACCTGATGGTTGAAATGCTGCAAAACATTGTAAAACATGCCATCAGAAGTGAAGACAGATTAGGGAACCCCGGCATATTTTTCATTAACAAAAACAAGGGGTCGCACGTATTAAACACGGGTAATTACATTCTTAACGATCATATAGACGATCTTGTAAAGAAAATCGACTACGTCAACAGCCTGAACCACGAGCAATTGAATGAATATTACAATAGATGTTTGTTCAATTTTCAAATTGACAACTCAAAGGAATCGGGTCTGGGCCTTATAGAATTGAGAATGAAGAGCAATAACCTGTTGCGTTATGCTTTCCAGAAAATTGACGAACAACGATCTTTCTTCACGCTCCAAATTTGGATTGATTAGCCTGAAAGCCATATGACACCATTTATACATAAAGGTTCGGAAGACACGCCAAAAGTAGTCCTCGACAAGGATTCCAGAGAATTTGTCATTGCTGACAGGTCGTTGCCCGAGGATGCATTTGAATTCTATAAACCCATATTTCAGTGGCTTGAGGAATATGCAAAAAATCCAAACGAAAAGACTACGTTTCGATTCGAATTGGAGTATTTTAACACGTCGTCGGCAAAACAGCTAACCAAAATTTTACTTTTTTTAAGGAATATCAAGAAACCTGTTGAAGTTATTTGGTGCTACCAAATTGATGACATTGATATGCTGAACAGTGGAAAACGGTTTGAAAAGCTCACCAACCTGAACTTCGAGATGGAATCAATTCCCGTTGTCGAGGACGATAATTTTAGAATAGTAACTGAATAAAACAATATGCTATACCCGTTATTTATTGAAGAAACCGACGACACCCCAAGGGTGTTGTTTGATCCTGCAAAAGGAATATTCGAAATTTCAAAAAAAAGCCTTCCTGAAGATGCGGTTGGATTTTACAGTTCAATTTTTGAATGGCTAAACTTGTACATTGACACCCCAAACAATGAAACCACGTTCAGGTTCAACCTCGAATATTACTCAACAAGCACGGCAAAGCAAATAACAAAACTCATGTTTTTGCTTGAGAAACTTTCCGAAAGGAGCAAAGTCAAGGCAATATGGAATTTCAAGACTGGCGATAAAGACATGGAAGCTGCCGGAAACAGGTACAAACACCTGATAAATATAGACATACAGGTAGAACAGATACCCGATAATGACTAACCAAAGTTTACCAGTTTTGTAAGGCGGCTTTATTGAATGCCTATAGTAGGCTTTAAAATTTTATTCCCCAAATAAGGATATCGTCGGTTTGCTTGCGTTTCTCTTTCCAAAGGAAGTACTCCTCGCTCAGGAGTTCAACCTGATCGATAAACGATTCATGGTGTATTTTTAGCAGAAAATCAACAAAGCGCGTACTGCCATACTTTGAATAGGAATCTCCGCCAAGTTGATCGTGAAATCCATCGGTGTACATGTACAGGATGTCTCCACTTTGTATTTCAAATTCCGAATAAGTAAATGGATTGTCAGTTCTTCCCGAGAAATTCCCCCCCACAGAAAATATTTCACCGTCGATTTGAATGGCCTTTCCTTCCTTTATAAGGCATGCCCGGTGATTGGCCAAGGCTATTTGAATTTTTGACTCAAGGGGTTTGTAAATACAGACAGTAACGTCCATCCCATCATCTTGGATTTCATCGGATTTTTCCTTTTGACGCAAAATGGTTTGTATGCTCTCGTTCAGATCTCCAAGAATTTGTGCCGGATCGTGTGTTTTTGATTCATCGGTAAGTTCCTTGAGCAAAGTATGGCCAATCATGGACATAAACGCCCCGGGGACGCCATGGCCGGTGCAGTCGGCTGAAATGAAAATATGCGCATCGCCCACCTTTTTATACCAGTAAAAATCGCCACTAACAATGTCTTTGGGTTTATAAAAAACAAAGGTATCATCAACTAGTTTTCGCAGGCCTTTTAAATCGGGCAGCATTGAGTTTTGTATCCGTTGGGCATAGTTAATGGAGTCGGTCATCATTTGATTCGCCCTTTCAAGTTCGGAATTTATGCTTTCGAGCAGTTCACTTTGAGCCAGCAGCTCCTCGCGTTGCTGAGAAATCTCCTCCTCGGCTAACTTCATTGCCGAAATGTCTGTACAGACAACAACCACCCTGTCAATGGCAACATTTGGCTCTACAACTGGCGACAGCGTAATTTGCAGCCATTTTTTACGTTGCTGAAAAGTTGTCAGTACCGTTTCAAAAATTCGGGATTCGGGGTTTTCGAAAACCTCTGAAATTAGGCGGGCAAGATTTTGGAAGCGGAGAAGAAGGCCATCTTTCAGTATATCGTCTAACTGTGAATTGTTGTCTAAGTCCAACATGTGCGACATGCCATCGTTTACATACTGAATGGTTCTTGGAAACTTTACAATAACAACCCCATTATCTGTTGATTGGGCTACGACTGAAAGTTGTGAAAGTTGCCTGTTTGCTTCTTCCAACTTTTTGGATTGTTCCAGAATTTTGGTATTTTGATCTTTGATTTTTTCGTTTTGCGCGTTAATGTTTTGTGTCCGCAACTGTAGTTCCTGTGTCCTTAAGCGGATGGTTTCCTCCAGACGGAAATTGGCTCTCTTTAGCCGATAGGTATAGAACTTCAAGATAGTAAGGAAGAGCAGGAAAGCAAGAATTATATAGATTATTTTTGCTATTAATGACCTGTGCCAGGGGGTTGAAATTGTGAATGTCGCTATAGCGGGAAGCGAGGTTTTTCCATAAACATTAATTGCCCTTACTTCGAACCGATAATCACCCGGGGGGAGGTTCGTGTACTCTTTCCCTGTTTTCGATAGCAGCGAAACCCAATTCTCATCGAACCCATGTAACTTACATTCGTAGGATATGGAATCGTGATAAAAGTAATAAGGTGAGGTAAAGGAAATTTTTAGTTGGTTCTTTTTAAAACTAACAGGAGCCTCTAAATTTATTATTTGTGTTCTGTCATTGTTTAACCCCGAATAACCCCGGAAAACCTCATCGTTTCCAAACTTTATATTCTTAATAACCGTATTGAATGAAAACGTATCTGTTGGGTGTTGTTTCAGATCAAAAATGTAAATTCCGTCAATACTGGGTGTTATTAAATAATCTCGAAAAAGCTTCAGGCTATAAATATCAGGCACAATTCGGTAAGGCTCACGTATTACTCTGGAAGGTTGTTGTCCACTGGTATCGACAAAGGCAACCCCTTGCGTTAAAAATGCCCAATAGCCCTTACGCTTCTCATCATAAACCAAATCGCTTAATCCCTTTTCAAACAGGGGAATTTTCTCAAATTGGGGATCCTTATAAACGGTATCGACCGAATTGTCGGGATTAAAGACAACTCTGTACAAACCATTTGGTGCACAGATATAGGTGGTTGAATCAATTAAAACCGGAGAACCCTCTTTTGCATCAGAATACCCTGATTTCTCTGTAATCCATTCAACGAAAAGTTCGTTGTTTTCTTTTACAAAAAGATTAAAAACCCCCTTATAGGAAACCTCGCCCACCAAATGCCTGTTTTTTACTTTAGCCAGATTTCTGACCGCACCTCTGATTTGTTCGATGGATTTTATGCTTCCCTTCTTTTCAGGATTAATTAAATAGGGACGATCAACACCTCCAATGAAGAGCAAATTCTCGTCCACATCAAACTCTTCGAGCGAGTAAGCTGTTATACCGATTAATTTCTTCCCCAGTTTTACGCCTTCAAGTTGATATATTCCAGAGCCTAAGGAAACATATTCTTTGCTTTTTGTACACAGGATTGCCCAACCCCCGTTTGGGTCCAACGAGATAGGTTGCAGTGGTTCTTTTACTGATGAAAACAGTTTTCTGGTCTCTTTGTGAAAAAGCCCGCTTATATTGGTAAATAGTGCATGACTGTCGTTTATACACACGTGATAAGGGTGTTCCGGTATTCCCAAGCGCTGGTCAATTACCGAAACGGGGCTTGCCGTATGCACATAAGAAACTCCGCTGCCACAGCCTACCCAGAGATTTCCGATTGGATCCCTCTTTATGGAGATGACGCTTTTATCAACAATACCCTGATCATGTCCTAAAGCATAAATGATCTGGCCCTCATTATTAATTGTGAACACACTTTGGGTAGTAGCAATATGCAGCGTCTCCCTGGACAAATCGAATTCTATTTCGTTAAGCAACTCATCCTTAAGCTTTTTCTCGACAGGGGACTCTATTTTTTCAATGGTTGGACTAACAACCCCAGACAGAGCTGCGGGGTAATCATAAACCCAAATCCCCAGCGACTCTGAAACAATCAGAATTTTGTTGTTCACGAAAGGAACCATCCGAACGTAAAAATCGCTTGCAAATTTCTCTGTTCCTGGTAATGCTACAAAACGACCACCAATAAATTGCAGTATTCCCTCGTTATGTGCATGCAGAAACAACTTGTCGTAGAAACCAAAGGCCATTACTAACGATGTTTTTTGCTTTACAATCCGTACACTGTCATAGTCGTAGAACAACACACTCCCACGAACGGTAAACAGGATTCCGGATGAGGATGCAGCCATACTCCAGATATCCGTAAACCGAAAACTAGTGTCTGTAAACCTCGAAATCAATGAGGTGTACTCGAGTTCGCCTAATAAGTTAGGTGCAAAATAGCCGAATTCAGAGGTGCCACCGGCAAAAAGTTTTCCGGTCGAATCGATGGTAAGGCAGCGGATATGTGATTTATTTGCATTCTGAAAATGCTCCCAATGTGTTCCATCGTAAGAACTTAACCCATTGTTGTGCGAAAAATAGGTAATACCGTAGTTGTCTATCTCTATGTCCCAATTTTGTATGCCCCCTCCGTAACTGGTAACCCTATGCGATTGTATCAACGGCAACCCTTGTCCCATGAAATTCAGGGGAAGTAAAACCATGAGGATGTATAACAATCGATGTAGGTGCATATTTTTTTTATTTCCTGGTTTTACATTTCCAATCCCGAATCAAGGTCAAATCCGAGGACAAGGATATCATCAACCTGATAGAGTTCACGCTGCCATTCGGTCAGGAAAGCGTGCAGATAGTCGCGTTGCTGATCGAAGTCATATTGTTGTACCTTTAACAAAATATCTTTAAACCCGGCCGATTTGAGCTTTTTCCCGTTTTCACCACCAAATTGGTCCAGGAATCCATCGGAAAACATGTAAACCCGATCGTTTTTACGAATTGGGATTGTTTGCAACGAAAAAGGTTGGACAATGCTTCTGTAAATGCTGATTGGCATTTTGTCGGGTAAATATTCTGTCAGGTTCTCCTGATTTATGATGTATATTGGGTTGTTAGCCCCGGCATAATAGAGAAGTTTATTTTTTATATCAATGGTTATCAATGAAATATCCATTCCGTCTTTATTTTCGCCATCGCGTCCGGTTTGTTGAAGTGACGATATGATGTTATCGCGTAAAAGGTTCAGGATTTCGTCGGGCATGAAGAAGCCCCGCGTCAGGATAATTTCCTTAAGAAAACTCACTCCAATAAGGCTCATAAAGGCTCCTGGAACCCCATGCCCTGTGCAATCTGCAACACCAATTATGCGATAACCACCCTCTGAATGGCACCAGAAAAAATCGCCGCTGACAATGTCGCGAGGTAAATTAAGGACAAAGCTTTTCGAAAACAGCCTTTCAATATCACTTTGTTGCGAAAGGACAACCTTTTGAATGCGTTCCGCGTACCTTATTGAGTCGGTAATTTCAATTTTTTGTTGCAGGATTTCATCGCGCTGTTCCAGGGCTATATCACGTTGCTTTTGTATTTCGTCCCTTTGTATCTGAATTTCTTTTTCGGCTTCCTTTAGTTTAGAGATGTCCGTGTCGATGGCTATAAGGCGTATAACTTCGCCATGTTCATTGAGTATGGGGGTCAGGGTTGTTTGCACCCAGATTTCGAACCCATGCCTGTGACGGTTAAGTGACTCATAGGTTATTGGCTTCTTATCGCCGTACCATATGCTTACTAAGTCGCTGATTTTTAAATTAGAATTTCGTCCAATTTTATTTCGGGCTGTTTCGTTTAACAATTCTTCGAACAGATACCCATACATTCGGGTAAAACCCTCATTTATCCATTCGTAATTGCCCTTAGCATCCATAATTACCACAGCATTGTCTGTTTGCCGGGCTACAAGCGACAGTTTATCTAATTCAAGATTGGTGAGTTCCAATTGCGAGGCTTGTTGCATCAATTCTTCCTTTTGCTGTTCGACAGTGGAAACAGCAGTATTTACGGCCTGTTCAAGCTTCCTTTTTTCGTAATTTAAACGTACACTGTTTAATTTTACGGCATAAAAAATAATGGCCAAAACAACAATGAGGTATAGAAAATAAGCCGCTGCTGTTTGATACCAGGGGGGTGCAATAGTAAAATACAATTTAAGGTGGTTAGTTTCATAGCCAAGACCGTTTCTTGCTTTGGCATGTAAAGTATATTTTCCAACTGGCAAATACGTGATTGCAAATTGGTCGCTACTGGTCCAGGTTGACCAGTTTCTATCAAGTCCTTCGAGATAATAAGAGAACCGGATATTTTCCGAATTGCTGTACGAAGGAAAAGCAACCCTAACCTTAAGGGCATTATTATCGAAATCAATTTCGCCCAGGCTAAGGTGTTTAGGATCTTTACCATTGTAGGTTGGCATTGTGGAATCCTGACCAACAACAACATCCCTGAAGTGCGATTCGGGTTCCTTTTCGGCTCTATGTATTGAATTGGGGTTATAACTATAGAGATTTTCGTAGGACGCAATCCACAGACGTTCCTCGTTATCGAGGCTCATTGCACTGACATCCGAGTTGCTGATTCTGAAAAAGGGTTGCTTTATAAGGGATTGGGTCTTTTTTTCGAAATAGGCAATTCCCTTTTCGGTTCCAATCCACAAGTCCCCGTTTTTTCGTGCGATAACCTGTTTTATTGCATTTTCTTTGCCCGTCATTTGCTGGTTCAGGACTTTGGAGCCCACAAACATCAACGAAGAATCGCCCAGTTTTTCCTGGCTCTCGGGAATAAAAATCCCTTCGGAAGTTAAAACCAGAAGGGTATCGTTTATCAGTGCCCATTGGTTTTTATCGTTCCGTGGTAATCCATGATCGGTGTTGTACCAGGAAATGTTGTACTCGGAAAAATTCGAAGGGTTTTTAAATTTTACTATCAAAATGCCCGCATAGGCGGTGGAAACAAAAAGTCGTCCTTTTTTGTCGAAAGCCAAATCACGGATATGCTCCTTAAACCCTTGAAAGGGTTCAACAACGTCCCATTTGTTGGTCGATTTTGTGTGCTTTAAAGCTGTAATCCCCGTATTATGACCAATAAAAAGGACAGAACTGTCAAAAGGATAAGGCTCGAGGGCATAGTTGCCATAAATTGTATGAATATTGGATATTTTTTTACTCTGCGTGTCGTAATGATGGATGTTCCTGAGGGAACTAAAAATAATTTGATCCCTGTTATTCTCCCGGAAGGGGTAAAAGCCAAGGATATAAATAAAATCGGTTGACACCGTGGTTACTTTGTGTGTACTGTTCAAATCGACCACAGGTTTATCTTCAATGAGGAACAACCCCGCTGTGGTTCCAACATAAATGTTATTACCTACTGTTGTTGTCGAAATAATATTTCCGTTGATTCCATTTTCGGTGTTGAAAATGCGGAACCCATTGAAAGGTTCCATAATGGAAATCCCTTTTTCGGAGGTAAGCCAAATGTTGTACTCAATGTCCTCGAAAAGAGTAAAAACGCTGTTGTCAAGAAGGCCTTCGTTACTTGCGTAGCGGTCAACAAATGTGCCATCGGGCGAAATAAAATAAACACCCCCTTTGAGGGTAGAATAAGCCAGGTTGCCGTTTGAAAGTACCATACCATAGTACAATTCATTCCTAGCCAAATAATCGTTTACAATGGTATTAAACCTTTCGTAAATGAGTGCGCCAGAGATTTTTGACTTCTCTGTGATTTTAAGAACTTTAAGGTGATTCGATCCGTCCGTTTTTTCATGCGGCAACGGCTTGTGCTTCCTTATGTTAACGGTAAAGAGTCCGGATAAACGCGTTCCAATGACAATATTATCTTCATCTAACGGTAAAATAGAATATACGGCAATACCCCGTTCAAAAATCTCTTCGTGAAACCTGAAAATGGAGTCGTTTTTAACCTGAGCCAACCCTGCATAATTGTCGAAAAGAAAAAAATCGTTGTTAACTTTAAAACCCCTGAACTCGGAAAATGTGGAGGGAATTGCCAGTTGCGTTATATTTTTTCCATTATACTTAAAAATGTTTCGCCGGCCTGTTATAAAATATATAGCGTTATCGAAAGGAATAATTTTCCAGACTGTCTGAATATTAACATCTTGCAGGACATACGAAAGGCTAGTGTACACCAGCTGACCAAAATCATTCCGCTTAAAATAACCAAACTCGTCGGAAGCACCCACAAATATTGTACAATCACTAGTAATGTATATTGTTCGGATGGCGGAATGGTTTGGAACACTGTAAATTCTCCATGAACGACCGTCGTATTCCAGCAAACCATCGTTGTTACCATAGTACATTAAACCATTGGGAGCTTGTGCTATAGCCCAATTCTGGGCAGATGCCCCATAGTCTGAAAACCGGAAATGCCGAACAAAGGGAAGACCATAGTTTACCACATCACGGCCTGCAAGCCCAATGCCCGAAAATACAATTACCATTGTTATGACTAATTTGTTTATCACCCTCAATTAGCTTTCATTTAGCGAATAAAATTATACTTTTTTTCCAAATAAAATCACTATTGTCCGATTAAAAATGAAAAACACACGACCAGTATTCTAAATTACTGGTAATCAGAATGTATTTTGTGTCTTTTATACGTTTTTAAAAAGTAAGCTCCACTTAGAAAAGCGTTAACTGTACTAAATTATTTTGTTCTCTGCGCCAGTCTCTGTCAGGATGTTCGAGAAATCGCAGTAAATGGATGTAGTTAAACAAATGGATTTTACAAAAACTCACTAAATTTGAAAACGCTGGTTTAGCCCCCTATTATTCGGACTATTTTTTAGAAGATATTGCAAACATAAAA
>JBBISE010000105.1:0-12830 GCA_037441445.1 Salinivirgaceae bacterium | reverse complement strand
TTTTTATCAATAAATTTGTCAAAACAATAAGTTGCATTTATAACTTGAATTCAGCTAATTAAAACAAAACACCCCTGCAGAAATGAGCAACATTCTTAATATCCTGTTAGTTTCACAGGGATATGAACTGATTCACCAGCTAAACCACCAACTTGGAGAGTGTGGTTACACCTATAACGTTACACGTGTTGCAACGCTGCCGGAACTTGCTGAACTAAGCAACAAAAATGACTTTGACCTTGTCCTGGGTTATTGTGCAGAAAACCAGGAGTTAATTGAATACGCCCGGCAGTTATGCAAGTTGGTTAAGCATACTACCGTTATAATCCTGACCTCAGAAACAGACATACAAAAAATAATAAAATGTATCCATGTTGGGGTGCACACAGTAGTAAACCCTAACAAGTCCAATGAACTGATGGACGTTGTGAGCCAGCTTTTTAAACACCCTCAAACAAACACCTCTTTACGGACTGGAAAAACAATCAATCCTTTGGTTTTTAGAAAGTTGCTCGAAGATATTGATCACATTGCTGTCCAAGGGTACAATTCAAATGGCAATGTAATATACTGGAACAAAGGAAGCGAAAAATTGTACGGATATTCCATTGACGAGGTTTTCGGGAAAAACGTTTTGGAAATCATTATTCCCGAACATTTCGCACATACGGTAGTCTCCGAGATTATTGAAATTATGGAGAAGAATATTATTCCCCCTCCAAGGAATCTCACCCTGAAAAGAAAAGATGGTATTGAAGTAAACATATTGTCCTATTACACCTTAATTGAGAACGTATTTGGGCAAAAAGAGATATTTTTTATTGATATCGACCAATCGCTACAGGTTAATATCACGGAAAACCTCCAAACGGAAAAGGCGTACTTCGAAAGCCTTTTCGAGAGCTCGCCTTTAGCCATTGTCGTTCTTGACAACAATGACTGCTTTATCGACTGTAACCAGTATTTCGAACAACTTTTTGGCTATACGAAGGCGGAATCCGAGGGGCGTAGGATAAACGAACTGATTGTCCCCGACGAGATGAAAGACGAAGGTGAGTCCCTAACGAGTGGTGTTGCCAAAGGACAGACTATATACAAAGAAACCATCAGAAAAAACAAATTCGGAGAGTTGATTGATGTTTCTATCATAGGTAAACCCGTTTTTTTAAAGGGCAGCCAGATTTCGGTACTGGGAATCTATCAGGACATAACGGTGCGAAAAGAATCAGAACGTGCCTTGCTCATGGCAAAAGAGAAAGCCGAATCGAGCGACAAACTGAAAACAACCTTTCTTAACAACATTTCTCACGAAATCCGCACACCCTTGAATGGTATCATGGGATTTGCCAACCTTATAATAAAGCCCAATCTGTCAGATCAAGCAAGGTTAGACTATTACCATGTCCTGCAAAACAGTTGCGACAGGCTTTTAAAGACCATAACCAACTACATGGATGCTTCGCTTCTGATGTCAAACTATATAGCCCCCCATTTAAAAGAAGTTTCGCTGGGTAGCATGATATTTGACATTTACGAAAACTACTACGACAAAGTACATGGAAAAGGATTGGGTTTTTCGATGCACCTGCCCGAAAATTCAGAAGATTTTATAGTAAAAACCGATCCGGAAATTCTGCGCAAAATCATGCTCCACTTGCTTGATAACGCCATAAAATATACCGACGAAGGCCGTATAACCCTGGGATTTGAGTTTGAACGCAACCACCTGGGGCTATTTGTCGAAGACACCGGAATTGGAATCCCGGTCGAGGAGCAGGCAAAACTTTTCCAGCATTTTAGCCGCATTGACAACACCGATACACCAAACTATGATGGAAGCGGGCTTAGCCTGTCCATTTGCAAAGGGCTGGCAAAACTCCTAAACAGCGATGTTAAAGTTGAATCGGGCAAAGGAAGGGGTTCGAAATTTAGCCTTGTTTTCAATATTGAACAAGTACTCATTAATTACGATCTATCCCTCAAAATCAGCGAGATAAGAAAAATAATCGAAAATCCTGTAATTTTAGTTGCCGATGATGACCAGACCAGCCTTATGCTACTCACCCGAATTTTAAAGAGCAAAACCGACGCTAAAATCATACATGCCAAAAATGGCCGGGAAGCAGTACAGCTCTTTCAGGCAAACCCCGAAGTTTCATGTATCCTAATGGATTTAAAAATGCCCTATTTGAATGGTTATGAGGCAACAAAACAAATAAAGGCAATAAACCCTGATGTGCCGGTAATTGCCGTTACAGCTTTTGCCATGGTGGGCGACCAAAAGGCTGCCATTGACAGTGGTTGCGATGACTATATTTCAAAACCATTTTCTATTGAACAGATTGCCATCATTCTGAAAAAATTTGGGGTTCCTTGCAAGTAATGCTATTATTTGTCCCAAGCTATGCATATCTTTCAACAAATAGTTAATGCCATCCCAAGCCCCGCACTGATTACAACCCTTAATTTGCATTTTTGCACTGCCAATAAACCTGCACGGAAAATAATCGAGGAATTTGATTTCCAGACACAAAACACAAATCCCATTTTTAAACCCGTTGAGCCTGCCCAAAACTGGGTTGAGTTGATAAAGGAAAAAGGGAACCTGGAAAAGGTATCGCTAATAAACCCTATAAACAATAAAACTATTTATGCCGCTGCCGGATTGATCAATTTTTCTGAGCCATTTGTCCTGTGGACAATAGAACCCAATCTTATTGAAACCGAAAACCACAGCAACATAAAGCAATTGATTGAAGCCATACCCAACCCTGTCTTCTATAAAAACTGTCAAGGGGTTTATACGGGTTGCAACAAAGCTTTCCTGAAGTTTCTAAACCGCAGTAAAGATGAAATTATTGGCAAAACTGTTTTTGATATTGCTGACAGAGATATAGCCCAAAAATACAAAGAAAAAGACGATGAACTGTTTGAAAACCAACAAACACAGGTATATGAATGGTTTATCCAACCTGCCGGTGAAGAATTGAAAAACGTTGTATTCCACAAGGACATCACGGTTGATGAAAATGGAGAAGTGACGGGACTTATTGGGGTGATACAGGATATAACTGATTTTAAGAAGGTTGAACAAGCCCTGGTGGAAAGCGAAGATCGGTTTAGAACTTACGTTGAGAATGCCATAGACGTATTTTTCACCTTAGATACAAACGGAACATTCACCTACGTTTCGCCCAATTGGCAGCCTGTTTTAGGCCATAAGTCCGAGAATGTTATAGGTCGCTCATTCGCTGAATTTGTTTATCCTGAAGACATTCCAGCGGGATACGAGTACATAAAAAAAATACTGAAGCAGGGCAAGGTTAAAGAAAGTCTTGAATACAGGGCACGGCACATCGATGGATCCTATCGATGGCAATCGTCGCGCGGATCGTTGGTACGAATTGGAAACACGGTAACCATTCTTGGTGTTGCCCACGATATTGAAGACCTTAAACGAGCCGAAGCAGAAATAATTCACTCAGAAACCACCTACCGGGGCATTATTGACCAATTGTCCGAGGCTGTGTATATTCTTGACGAAAACGGGTTGTTTTCGGATGTAAACCGTTCGGCATTAAACTTTTATGGCTATGACAGTTCCGATTTCAAAGGTCGCACCCCCGATTTTCTATCGGCACCGGGAATGAATGACATGAATAAGGTGCGCGCAAATTTTGAATCCGCATTCACAGGCCATCCGGTCACTTTCGAGTTTTGGGGCCTGAAAAAGGACGGGAACATTTTTCCGAAAGAGATCCACATGTCCCCCGGTACCTATTTCGGCAAAAAATGTGTAATTGCCTTGGCTTTTGACATTACCGAACGAAAAAAACGGGAACAAGAATTAAAACGACTGATTGACTTTCAGAAAACCTTGGTAGATTTATCTATCATGTTCATAAACATAGACTTGAAGTTACTCCACAGTGCCATAAATTACGCTATTGAAGAAACCGGAAAATTCTTAGGCGCCGACCGTGCCTACATTTTCAATTATGACCACACAAACAAAACAGCATCAAACACTTACGAATGGTGCGCCTATGGGATTTCCCCAACAATAAAAAAGAACCAGAATATTCCGTTCGAAGTTATTCGGGAACAAGTAGATAAACACCAGGAAGACAAAATTTTCGTCGTACAAAAGGTAGAATCCATGCCCGAATCAGCGTTTAAAAAGATACTTCTGGGTGAGGACATCCAAAGCCTGATAACCCTCCCTTTATTCGCTGATCATCAATGTATTGGCTTTCTTGGATTTGACAGTGTAAGAACAACCAGGATCTGGGATCAATCTGAACTTTCGTCAATACGAATTCTGGTTCAGTTGATTGTAAACACAGAATTGCGTAAAATGCACGAAAAAACCATGGTCGATGCCCGTGACGCAGCTCAGCGCTCTAATCGAGCCAAAAGCGATTTTCTGGCCAACATCAGTCACGAAATCCGAACCCCACTAAACAGCGTCATTGGTTTTACCGATTTGCTTTTAAAGTCCATCCACGAAGGTAAACAACACACATATCTCCAAATAGTCCGTGGTTCGGCCTATGCCTTGTATGACCTAATTAACGACGTACTCGATTTTTCGAAAATTGAAGCCGAAAAACTAGAGATTGTGCCTGAAAAAGTTGAATTTGAACAATTTATAGAATTGGTTGTTAGTACCACTGCCCCTGAAATACATAAGAAAGAGCTGGAATTTGTATTAAGCATCGAAGGAAAAGTTCCAAAACACGTCATTCTGGATAGCCTTCGTATTCGTCAGATTCTAAACAATTTGCTATCAAATGCCACAAAATTTACCGAAAAAGGAGAAATTGAACTTTCAGTTGTTTGCAAAAAAGCAGCAGAACCCTTCATGGAAATAACCTTCGAGGTTCGCGACACCGGAATTGGCATTTCCAATGAATATATCGACAATATTTTCGAACTTTTTTCTCAGGCTGATTCCACAACCACACGCAAGTTCGGAGGCACCGGCCTGGGTCTGGCCATTACCAACCGCTTATTGCAACAAATGGGCAGCCGTGTTCAGGTTGAAAGCATCGAAGGACACGGAAGCCGGTTTTTCTTCACCCTAACGGTCGAATTCGATGAGATTCAGAAACATCTTTGCTCACAATTAGTGCAAGCAAAAACGGCCTTAATCATTGACTCAAACGAGCGAAGCCGACAGGTTTTAACCAACATGCTTTCCATGGCAAAAATTGAAACAGCCCAAATGGAATCACTGGTTTACAAGGAGATTAATCAAGTTCCCGACATACTTTTTCTGGATCTGGGGGAAGAAAGCCAAAGCAAGCTTGATGCAGTAAAGCTATTTAAAGAAAAAGAAACAAAACCAAAGACCTTTTTAGTTGGAATATACAAACCCGTATTTCACGAAATATACGAAAATGCCAGAAAAACAGGCCTTTTCGATGCCTTTGTAGAAAAACCACTTGCTCCATTTAAACTTTGCAGAATAATGCCAAAAATGGAAGATGCCCTGAAAAAGGATATTGCAGGTGAACCGCTGGAAGAGAAAACCATGAAACCACCAACAATTCTTATAGTTGAAGATAACAAAGCAAGCATGATGCTTTCAGCAACCATCATTGCCAGAATATGCCCCACGTGCGAAGTTGATAAAGCCTACGATGGAAAAGAAGCGTTAACCCTTGTTGAACAAAAAAAATACGGATTGATTTTGCTCGATATTCAACTTCCGGATATTGATGGATTTGAAATTGCACAACGCATTCGGGAACAACGAAAATCACTGAATTATGCATCACCCATTGTAGCCCTGACCGCCGGGGTTTTTCAGAACGGGAAGGAACGTTGTATCAAACTCGGAATGAACGACTTCATTGCAAAACCCGTGAAAGAACATGCACTAAGGGCAGTCATTGAAAAGTATGCTGCAACTGATTGATATTGCTTTACCCCATTGCCCAAAAGCATAAAAAAATACAATGATTTTTCCTTTTTAGCCCGATAATTCACAGCGGTTTTGTATCTTTAACCCCAAAAACCAATTTCTGTATTGGTAAAGCCAAACGATTTATTGAAAACTCTATGGTAAACCTATTCTTCAAAAGGCTTTTCGGGCAGCTTCCGGCAACTGAAAAACACGTTAAACAAAACGAAGCACTCCGCAGGGAGATGAACGATTTTGATACTTTCAGCGAAAGTGAGAAACTTAAGCGGTTTCGCGAGCTGGAATCCATCATACAAAGCAACGATCATCAGGAATCAAAACGCAAACTTCAGGAACTAAAATATCCCGGCAGCGAGGAACATCGTTTGGAGACTGAATATCAAGCACTAAAAAAGAATAAAAGTTTACAACTCTATCTGAAAGTAGAATCAAGCCAGGAATTGATACGCTACCAAACCATTGAAAAATCAAGTTCACTGTTGGAGTACTCGGAAATCAAAAAGGTAATTGAATCCGGCGAAATTGATAAAGTCAAGCAGCAACTGGGCAAAGAACATCAGGAAGAACTCGCTTTAGAAAAAAAATTCAGGAAAATAAGTGCAGACTCAACGCTGAAAACCTACTTCAAAATAATTAATTCCGCTGAGTATGCCAACTACCGCAAATTGGAAAATGCAGATAAAACAGCGCAATACCAAGTTCTGAAAAAGGAAGTGGAGGCATTTAATTACAAACAGGTTACAGACAAAAACAGAGAACAATTTGCTTCCGAACTCGACAACCGCGATCGGTTCCTTGCCCTTGTGAAAGACCCCGAACTAAAAGAGTATTATAAATTTGTAAAAAAACAACTCCCACAGGTTGTTGATAAAGTATCCTCATCGCAACTGTTGCGCGATTATCAGGACCTAAAAGATTATTTAGAAAGCCCTGCTCACACCCAAAAACTGGAAGAAACCCGTTTCGAGGCAAGCGAAGCCGCGCAGCTATTGGCCAGGTTCAAAACGTTGGGACAAGAACCGGACATTCGGTTTTACCAGAAATTCCATGCATCAAAAGAGTTGAAAACATACAAGGAAATAACCGGAAGCCAAACCTTGGAGCGGTTTAACAATTTACAGGTTTATGTCAACTCCGATGAATTTAAGGAACGAAAACAATACCTATCCGATCCCAGGAAATTTGAAAAAACTGAGGGTCATGCACTTGAACAGGAATTCGCCAGGTTAAAAGCCGATTCGGAAATAGTGTGGTACTTTAAACTGCTTAAATCCAACAAGTTTGAAGCAGAACGTCAATGGAACCCTGTTTTCGAAGAAACTTTTGACACGTTGGAACCGGAAAAATGGCTGACAATCCCTTTCCAAGGCATGCTAAACCTAAATGGCAAGAGCTATGTTCCTGAAGGCAACATGCAGTTTCACACCGAAGGAAAGAATCTAAAAGTTGAAAACAGTTGCCTTAATATTGAAACACGACAAGAGAAAATTTCCGGCTTACGGTGGCAGGTTTCTTCGGGATTTAAAATGCGCGATTTCGATTATACTTCCGGAATTGTCAATACCGGACATCATTTTAGGTTTAAAGGTGGCAAGATTGAAATTTTAGCCCGTATGACATCCCCAAAAGAGGTTGTGCATGCTCTTTTCCTGAAAACAGAAACCATTGCACCCCACATTGACATTTTCTGTTCAGGTTCAAAGAAAGGATTGAAAACCAGGCTATTTTTGTCAAATCAATCGAAGCCCGACTTCGAAGAAACCATTACCGGAATAAACCCTGAATCGAATTACCTGTATTCTCTGGAATGGGAAACGAACAAACTAATCTGGAAAATAAATGGCTTTGTCGTGGCGGAATATACGGGCAAACTTCCTGAAAACCCATTATACATGGGTTTGTCGAGTGTTTTGCTGAACAGACCCCAAGCTCTGCCTGCCAATTTTATAATTGATCATATCCGGGTTTACGAACGCCTAAACTAATTTTCGGATGGCTAACGGCGATTTTCGTATCGTGTTCATGGGAACACCTGATTTTGCAGTGGAATCATTGAGGGTTTTACATCAAAGTTTTAATATTGTTGCAGTTGTTACAGCACCCGACAAGCCACGAGGAAGAGGACAAGAACTTAGCCCCACACCGGTAAAAGAGTTTGCCCAATCCGTTGGACTACCGGTACTGCAACCATCGAACCTGAAAAGCCCCGAATTTATTGAGGCTCTTGGGCTTTTAAAACCCGATTTGGGTGTAATCGTCGCCTTTAGAATGCTGCCCGAGGCCGTTTGGAGCTTACCCAGAATGGGTTCTGTTAACCTGCATGCCAGTCTTTTACCCCAATATCGTGGAGCTGCACCCATTAACCACGCCATTATAAATGGTGAAACAAAAACCGGAATTACCACGTTTTTTCTGAAACATGAAATTGATACGGGCAACATCATTCTTTCGAAAGAAATCCCCATTTTGCCCGAAGACAACGCAGGAAGCCTCCATGATAAATTGATGACGGAAGGTGCCGAAGTTCTCAGACAAACCGTAGAGTCAATTGCAACCGGAAACTACCACGAAATTCCTCAGGAAAGCGTTGTGAAAAATAATTTGCAGACAGCACCAAAAATCAGCAAGGAGTTTTGCAGAATAAACTGGAATAGCGACGGAAATACAATTCATAATTTTATAAGGGGGTTAAGCCCCTATCCGGGCGCATACACTGAAAGCACTATTGGAAATAAAAACACAGGAATAAAGGTTTACTCTGGATTTTTTGAACCAACAACCAGCCCTGGTTTACCAGGTACTGTTTCGATGACAAAAAACTCGTTGAAAGTGTCGGTAGCAAATGGCTTTTACCATATCAACGATTTGCAGCAGGCGGGCAAAAAACGCATGAATGTTACTGATTTTCTCAATGGACTAAACAATAATACGTTAGATAAATTTAACTAGCTCGGTTAGACTTCTTTTCCAAGTCAATCCCGCACTAACATAGAAATTGTCGCTGGGCAATTATTGTAAGAATTCCGCATCGGAAAACTCAGATCCGTTCTTTGAAATCTGCAACCATTTACCATTCCATGCTTGCGGCCATCCGCCTACAATATTGTTAAGGATAATAAATTTCACGGGATGGATGCCTGCGCCAAGAGCAATGGTGGCGTCATTTCTGGAATGCTTTTTTACCTCTTTCTCATTGCTAATCAACAAACGGTCATGAATATAGAATCTGTCGGCATTGGTTGAGAAGCGGTAAACATGGTTCTCCGGAACTTGGATATACCCGGTAACAAACGCTGCTGATGGCTGCTTATAGTCGAAAAGTTTATGTAATTCGTTGATATCGTTAAGAAAGATGGTATCTGCCCAGGTTTGAACCGTGTCCAAATCCTTGATTTTTAAGAAGGTTCCCCGGGCTATGGTTACAGAAATTCCTTTTTGAGGGTTTAGCTCCTTTAATCCTTCCCGGTAATCCTGCTTTTCGATGGTAATAGTCCGCACACGACTCATTTTTCCTGTTTTCAAAAGCGTAGCCACATTCAATACCGTGTTTTTCTTGAATATCAATGGCTTACTATACTTTAATGATTTGGAGTGTGGCATAGTACCATTAGTTGTGTAAACAATGTCAATTTGCCGGGTAGTGCTAAATGCAATTACGGCCGAATCAACAAACGCCTCGAAATTGGAAGGTCCTTCGGGTAATGGAATGTGATAGTTAATTCCAAGTAGATCCATTCGCACATGGTGATTATCGAGTCGCGACAGAAACGAAGTGAAATTTTTGCGCTCGGGTTTAGTCCAACCAACTTCGGCCAAGGCTAAAATCCGCGGATAAATGAAATACTCGTTCATTGTCGGGCTGTACATATACTCGGCCCACACATTTCCCTGTGTACCAAGAATATGATGTGCTTTGTCAGGACTGAGGGAGGCGGGCACAGGCTCATAACCATATACTTTTTCCAGCAAAGTGTATCCGCCAATAGCCACGGGTTCAACCTTGGGTGATCCCTGATAGTGATCTAAATAACAGTGGCTTCCTGGTGTCATAACCGCATCGTGGCCCATGGAGGCAGCCTCAATACCGCCTTGTTCGCCACGCCAGGACATAATTGTTGCCGAAGGGGCAATCCCACCCTCTAAAATTTCGTCCCAGCCAATCATTTTTCGGTTATGCGCAAGAAGAATTTTTTCAACTCGCTTAACAAAATAACTCTGCAACTCATGTTCGTTCTTCAGCTTTTCATCCGTCATTCTTTTCTGGCATAGCGGGCACATCTTCCATCTGTCTTTGGGGCATTCATCGCCACCAATGTGAAAATATTCGTATGGAAAAAGGGCAACAACTTCGGAAATAACATCCTCAATAAACCGAAAAGTTTCCTCTTTCCCTGCACAAAAAACGTCCTCTTCAACACCCCACACAATCCGTGGTGAGAAAGGACCTCCGGTACAGGAATACTCCGGATATCCTGATAATGCGGCCAAGGCGTGGCCTGGCATCTCAATTTCAGGCACAATGTTAATATGCCGTTCAGCAGCATATTCCACAATTTCGCGAATTTGTTGTTGAGTGTAGAATCCACTATGTTCAATACCTTCCCCCTCAATCCTTCTGGATCCAACCTCAGTCAGCAAAGGGTATTTTTTAATCTCAATTCGCCAGGCCTGATCCTCGGTCAGGTGCCAGTGAAAAGTATTGAGTTTGTACATGGCCATCATGTCCAAATGTTTTTTGATGCTTTCAACCGGCAAAAAATGGCGGCACACGTCCAGATGCATCCCGCGCCAAACGAACCTGGGCGAGTCCTGAATTTCAACACATGGGATAAGCCAATCAACAGTGGTGTTTTTTCGCTCGCTGACAACTTCGGCTGGTAAAAGCTGCAAAAGGCTTTGGATTCCATAATACAAACCCCTGATAGTTCCTGCATTGATTTTTACGGAAGATGGCCTCACAGCCAACGCATACCCTTCTTTTCCATAATTGAAGGAGGAATCAATCTGGAACAGTATGTAATTGGCAGGGGGTTTTACGCTTATTGCTTTTGGGTTAAGACCCGTGGAATGTTTTATTGTTTGTCGAAAAAAACGCATCGTGCTGCGATTCAACAAGCTATCATGTACGACCAGGGTTGTCCGACGGTTAAGTTCAAAGTAGCCTTCGCCTTGCACTATTGAGTTTGGGTTGGGAATGATGTTTAGTCCTGTATTGTAAACTTTGATTTCGTTTTTCGTGTAAAACGAGGCCACAGCCAACACAAATAAAATTACCGCAACAACAACAAACCAAACGCGATCGGAGCGACGAAAGAAATAGTCTTTGGTTGAGAATAGTTTACCTTCCATGGAAACAGTTTGATTTTAAATGAAAGACAAAGAAAACATAAAAGTTTTGGAGTTCAAAATAAATTTTCATAGTCCGGGGAAGTAAGCATAATACACATTTTTCTGGTTTGTAAAAAAAATTGCATTTGATCTTTAAATGACCTATATTTATGCAAGTATAAACCCATAAAATTTCATCCTATGAGCAATAATCGCCGCGAAGATGCTTTACGTTACCACAGCGAAGGAAGGCCGGGCAAAGTTCAGGTTATTCCTACCAAGCCCTACTCAACTCAGTACGACCTGTCATTGGCCTACTCGCCGGGGGTTGCTGAGCCTTGTCTTGAAATTGAAAAAAACAACAACGACATTTACAAATACACCATCGCGGGAAATTTGGTGGCCGTAATCTCTAATGGCACAGCAGTTCTGGGACTCGGGGACATTGGGGCAAAAGCATCCAAACCGGTTATGGAGGGCAAAGGGCTTCTTTTTAAGGTCTTCGCCGATATTGACGTGTTTGATATTGAGATTGACGAAAAAGATCCGGTTAAATTAGTGGAGATAATTAAAGCCATAGCCCCCACTTTTGGAGGAATCAACCTCGAAGATATAAAAGCTCCGGAATGTTTCTACATCGAACGGCGGTTAAAAGAAGACCTTGACATCCCAATCATGCACGACGATCAACATGGAACAGCCATCATTTCGGCGGCAGGATTGTTGAATGCTGCCGAATTGGCCGGAAAAAAACTGGCTGACGTTCGGGTAGTTGTCAGTGGAGCCGGGGCCTCGGCCACCAGTTGTCTGAAAATGTACAGATATCTGGGCGTTAAACACGAAAACATTTCGGTTTTCGACAGCAAGGGTTGTATCCATAAAGGAAGAACCGATTTGACACCTGAAAAACAGGAAATGGTAACCGAAAAATGTTTTCCAAACCTTGCCGAGGCCATGAAAGGGGCCGATATGTTCCTGGGACTATCGGTTGCCGGACAGGTTACAAAAGAAATGGTGCAATCCATGGCCCCAAACCCCATAATTTTCGCTTTGGCCAACCCCAACCCCGAAATCTCGTGGGACGATGCACACAGTGTCCGTAACGACCTGATTATGGCCACAGGACGCTCAGACTATCCAAATCAAATAAACAATGTTCTTGGCTTCCCGTTTATTTTCCGTGGCGCTCTGGATGTGAAATCATCAACCATAAACGAGGAAATGAAAATTGCAGCTTGTCATGCCCTTGCCCGCATTGCTAAATTAGACGTACCAAAAGAAGTTTGCAAAGCCTATAACCTCGATAAGTTGACTTTTGGACGCGATTACTTCATTCCCAAACCCAACGATCCGCGATTAATTTCAGAGGTTGCATCGGCTGTTGCCAAAGCAGCCATGGAGTCGGGCGTTGCCAGGGTTGCAATAGCAGACTGGGATGAATACAAGAAGTCGTTGAAATTGAGAATGGAAGAGCTGTCGAAATTTAAACAATAGTTACAAAAACAGCCCTGTTTAAACGAAAAGGGGCTGTCTAAAAAGACTAGACAGTCCTTTTTTTTTGTTAAAAAAATTG
>JBBISE010000104.1:0-12849 GCA_037441445.1 Salinivirgaceae bacterium | reverse complement strand
AGTAACAAATTACACATGGTTCCCAACAGAAGCGATAGAAATGTCTCAAACACAACCAAACCTACCCAAGGTTAGATTCAATGCCAAAGGAAACTATAATGGCGGAGTTACAATTTCAGCCCACATGCACAATGGTCAATGTTCACACACAACAGCAAAGGCTAATATTTGGGTAGGAAAACCGAGTGTGCCGAATAGAATATATAATTGGCCACGTGGAGATGTTTTTGAAGGAAATACAATATATGTATTAGAAACTGAGGCAATCGCCGCCACCTCCTATACCTGGGATATGCCATATGGATGGCAAATAATTACAGGGCAAGGTACCTACAAGATAACATTTAGAACCCCTGCCACAACAAATTCAATACAAAGATTCCGAATAGGAGTAAGAGGCAATAATGAATGTGGTAATAGTGATTATATATACGAAAATGGCGAAATTTGGCCAAGAGCAAAAGACACCGAAGAAACTGAAGATACGGATGGAATTGAACTAACGCTAAGCCCAGTCCCTGTAAAGAATGTTCTCGAAATATTGCTGAACGGCGAACAATACAAAGATTTGTTTGTCATTCAAATATTCGATTCTTTCGGTACAGAAATGTATAATGCAAAGCGAAAACTAATTGAGAAGACAAGCATAGACCTTTCCAAGTTAGACCAAGGCCACTATATTTTGAAAGTGTCAAACACAACTGGTTTACAGGTAACCAAACATTTCTTGAAAGAATAGAACTTCAAAAAGGAGGGTGCATATCCTCCTTTTTGTCCATAGTTCGAACTTATCTCGATTAACGAGTTAATCACAACTAAGAAAAAGTGGTTCAGAATGTTGAAAAAAAAGAGGCTGCCTTTTTAGACAGCCCCTTTTTTTAGCATTTAATATCCCGGATTTTGCGGCAAAACCTCAGGCAAATATGCCTGTATTTCGCGGAATGGAATTGGGTATGTTAACCGTGGATCGTTCCATGGAAGAACGCCAACAGACTCCTTTAATCGTTTTACGTCATGTAATCTGTGACCCTCGCAGGCCAATTCTAAACGGCGTTGCAGTAAAATATCGTCTAATGTCAACGTTGCGTAGTAAGGATTATCAACGGTACCAAGTTTTGCCCTGCGGCATATATAATTGATATCGTTCAGTGGAGAATCTCCAATGCTTGTTCCAAGCCTGAAATTGGCTTCTGCTCTGATGAGGTACATTTCAGCCAACCTAAGAATATGTACTACACCATACTGGTTATTCCACTTTCCGGTAAACCAGCTTCCATAATCTTCATCATAGAAAAACAAGGCTAAACGCGCATCGAATGGATCGTACAAGTCAAGATGCGCCTGTTCCACGATTATATCACCATCTCGTCCGCCGTATTGGGGAAGAGTCCAATATTCGGTCATGGCGCTAAAACGTGTTTGAGTACTAAACTGGTTGGCAAAAATATCCTCTGATGTGTTGTTATCATTATTAAAAACCCTATCGTAATCAACTTGTAAATTATAGAGACCAGATTGAATTACCTCATCAGCATAATCCCGGGCTTCAGCATATTTACCCATTTGCAGGTGAACTCTTGCTAAAAGGGCAGTGGCTGCGCCCCAAGTAGCATAGTAACTATTTTGTTGAGGAAGTAAGTTTGCTGCAATTGTTAAGTCATTAACTATTTGGTTGTATACCTGATCAACAGTGGCCCTTTGTGGTTTTCTTTGCGCATCTTCCAGAGTAAGAGTTGGGGTTAAAACCAGTGGAACACCAAGTTGTGAATTCTGAGTTGCGTCAACATCATAAGCCGAATAGCTGTAGAATTTTACCAACTCAAAATAAATTAATGCACGTAAAAAACGAGCTTCACCTTCAACTACGTCTCTATCGGCCTCTTCAACAACGTTAAGAGCATGTAAAACAAGATTTGCATTATTTATGGCTTTATAGGCCGTCATCCACGTATCTCGTGCATTTTCGTTAGAGGAATTTACCGTCCTGTTGCTTATCTGCCTTAGTCCGGAATAGGTGCCTACAAAGGTAAGCTCACCATCGGTAGCGAAAAGTTCAGATACTGTAAGCGTTATTCCTCCAAAAAGATTTTGGTCGTTCATGAGGCTGTAGGTGCCAACAAGCAACCCTTTGACGTTATCATCATTGCTTAAGGCTACATCACCTGGAATTTGTTGCAATGTTTCCCTGTCGAGGATTTTTTCACAAGCAGTAAATACGAAGATTACTGCAAGCATTATGGGAAGTATGATTTTATTTTTCATAGTTCAAAGTTTTTATATTAGAAACCGAGTTTCACACCTAAAGTTATTGTTCTTGGTTGTGGCGCTGAATAAAAGTCAAGACTAGAACGTATATTGTTTACAGCAAAATCCGTGGATACTTCAGGATCCCAACCCGAATATTTTGTAAATGTTAGCAAGTTTCTCCCTGTTACGAAAAAGCGAATGTCTTGCAATTTATATTTACTCAACAACGATTTTGGTAAACTTACCCCAAAAGTAAGGTTTCTTAACTTCAAGTATGCTCCGTCTTCAAGATACCTGCTACTACGGCCTTCTGTACCGTTAGAGTAACCCAGACGAGCCTCGGGAACATCTGTATTAGTATTTTCAGGTGTCCAACTATCCATCTGGCTACGCAATTGATTGTCGAACCATTCGCCACTCGCTGCCATATAGGAATCTCCGGCTAAATGAATTTTGTTTCCACTAACACCTTGGAATGTGAATGAAAAATCAAAATTCCAACCCTCTAATTTGTAGCTAAAGGTATTGGTAAGTGAATAATTCAGTTCTGGCATTGGGCTTCCTAAAACCACGAAATTGGCTGCCGAATGATCGTTAGTTGTTAATCTATTACCATTTGCATCAACCCCATTATCTCCATTTACATACCACAAAGCATCACCATTTGTAGGATCCACACCGGCATATTCAGCACCGTAGAACACACCAATAGGCTGCCCAACCATTAACACATTCATGAAGCGTGAACTTCCTTCGTCAATAATGTCTTGGCCACCTAAATCAGTAACTTTGTTTTTATTGTAAGCTATATTGAAACTTGTATTCCATTTGAGATTGCCCACAAGATTGTTTGTGTTTAACAGGAATTCTACACCTTTATTTTCAACAGAACCAACGTTATCCCAGTATGTTCCATAACCATTAACGCCAGGCAATACTTTTGTTAAAAGTAAATCATCCGTTTTCTTCATGTAAACATCAAATTCTCCTGATATTCTATTATTAAAAAAACCGAAATCGATACCGAAATTTGTCGATTTTGTTGATTCCCAGGTTAAATCAGGATTTTTTAGCCTATAGCTAATAGTTCCTCCATACCCGTTATATTCGCTGGCTTCGTACAAATCCATGGAAGCATAATTTCCAATTTCAGCATTACCAACCATCCCATAGCTAACGCGTGGTTTCAAGAAACTTAAAAACGCATTGTCCTTTAAGAAATCCTCCTTAGTAACAACGTAGCCTGCTGATGCGGAAGGAAAAAAACCATAACGGTTATTTTCTCCAAAACGGGATGAACCATCAATCCTTCCCAATACAGAAAACAAGTATTTCTCTTGGTAGTCAAAATTTACTCTTGATAAATAGGAAAGAAAACTATAATCTTCCGGCAGTTCCTGACCAGTGGTTACAAGAGAGGCTGCATCAAGTGCAACGAAATCATCGCTCGGAAAACGAGAAGCATCGACATATGTTACATCAATAGTTGTAATTGACATTTCAGTTCCAGCGACAGCTGAAACACCAAAATCACCAATTTGTTTGTTAAAATTCAAAAGAGATTTTGTTATTACCGTATTAGTATTGGCATAGTTTGACATGGCGTAACCACCATCAGAACCGTCGTTTGTTAATTCTCCCAACTTTAGGTTTTCTCTTAGAAGATAGCTGTCAAAACCTATCTCATTTCGCCATGAAAGATCGTCCGTAAATTTTATATTTCCATAGGTGTTGTTGACAAATCTGTATTCGTTCATGCGTCGGGTTGAGTACTCCATATGTCTTAGACCATTGTAATATGTCGTTACCGGCCTGTCGTACAACACGCCATCAAGATCGCGAACAGGAGTAATCGGCGATAATGCAACCAATTGCATAGGGTTTGCAAAGGCATTGTCGGCATTTATTTGATCCAGATCTGTTACTGAAAGGGAGAAATTGGTTCCAAATTCAATCCAAGAGCGAGCCTGGTTATCAATGTTTAACCTTCCGCTTAAACGCTTAAAAGCGTTTCCTACAACTATACCTTCTTGGTCTGAATAACCCACTGAAGTGTAGAACTTCAATTTCTCAGTACCTCCCCTAATTGATAGATCCGCATTTTGTGTTTTTGCATCCTGAAAAGCCAAATCTTGCCAATCAGTGTTAACATTAGAACCAACATAGTTTCCACTGGCATCAAGAATGGCAGCGTGTCCAGAGTATCTTTTTAATCGGGTTTCTACAAACCATGACCACCAGTCGTATGAACCTGCGGGCGCATCATCAAGCCTTTCTTCATATCTATCAGCATTATAAGCTGCATGTCTGAAATAATCAATGTATTCCTGCGCATTCATAAAGTCGCGTTTGTTAGAAGGAGTTGAATATCCTATTTGGTAATTGAAATCAAACACAGACTCACCAGCTTTTCCTTTTTTGGTGGTGATAAGGATAACTCCGTTAGCTCCTCGTGCACCGTATATTGCAGCAGCTGCTGCATCCTTCAACACTTCGATAGATTCAACATCGTTGAAGTTAAATGTTGCAAGTGGGTTATTATCTCCCCCATAGGCATTTTGTGCCTGATTGTTAATCTGAATACCGTCAATGACATATAAAGGCTCACTGCTTGCTGAAATGGAAGAAGCTCCACGCACTCGTACACGAGTGGCACTAGTTACCTTCCCTGTAACCGATTCAATAAAAACCCCTGCAGCTTTACCCTGAACCGCCAATTCCACCGAAGGTACCGGCATGTTTTGGATTTCTTCGCCGCCTACTTTGGCAATGTTCCCGGTTACCTTCGACTTGATTTGGGTACCGTAACCCACCACCACCAACTCGTCGAGTGTGGCAATGTCGGGTACCATTTTAACAGTAATGGAGGTTTGGTCGCCCACCGCAACTTCTTCGGTGGACATACCCATAAACGAGATTACCAGAATTGCATCAGGTGTGGTGCTAATCTCGAATTTCCCGTTTACATCCGTAATGGTTCCGGTGGAGGTTCCCTTAATCTGGATTGTCACACCCGGCATTGGGGCATTGTCATTGGCATCGACAACAGTCCCCGTCACTTTTTTTTGTTGGGCATACACGCTACCCAACAAAACCAAGGAAAAGATTAATGAGCAGATCTTTTTCATGTAGGTTAGGTTTTAATTTATATTTTGTTTCCCGATTGGCCCAAAGCCTCTCGCCGTGTCAAACTTAGCAAATTATTTAATATGTTGTACGGAATTTTAACAAAAAATTAACACCCTGTGGTGATATATTTCACACAAGGTTTTGTATGTGATTGAATTACTGTGTTATACAGTTAATCTTTTTGTGCTTTACCTGCAAGGGGGAATGTGAACCGTAAATTGGTTAGTGCCGCTAGCAAAGAGACAATTGGGTTATTGTGTGGATGTGTATTTGCATATTGATATTTATATATGACCTTTGGTACACGAAGTTGTCTAAAAAAACCAGACAAGAGTCAATGCAAGGAGTAACAACGGAGCAATCTCCTTGTTTTCAGGCTTAACAGGTTACTTAACTGCGTTCGCAAAAAAACGGAAACTTATTAGACAGCCTCAATGATTCTGCCCCGTTGGGGCTTGGATGCAGCCAAAGTGATATCTCTTTGTGCTTTATGGTGGAGCATACCTGTTTGCAAATTCCGTTGACCGCTATGCCCTTATGGTTTGAGAAACAACTGTCTTCATTTCCTTTCGTCCTTCAGACAACGAACGGTCATACTGACTGAAAAGATTTTAAACAAAATTGGTGATGTGTAATGACATTGAAAACTACCATTGCCAATTAGGGTCTGCTGAAAAAGTGAATGCAAATTCCGCCGTTTACTGAAACGCTCTTTTGATGTGAGCAAAACCTGTGGCTACCCGGGCACGAATGCTGGATGCGTGGTGGCCTGACAAAACTGCGGGCCAGGCGTAGGCGTGATACGGTAAACCGGATAGAATATTAACCACAACGTGGTTCAACATCAACAAAAATCCAAGGCGTGCTGAACCCATTCTGAATTCTAAATATCAATTGTTTACACAGAGTGTGTCTTTTTTATTCGCTGCCGGTGCTTCCTGAAAAGCACCCGATTTTTGGGCTGCCCAGGCAACCAAAATCTATCCAAAGCGATAGAGGCTATGACCCATGTTTTTTGACAATCTTTCCTTTTTATGGCGTAAATGTCGTATATTCGCAGAATCCCTATGTTGTGAAAAACGCATCAAAACAACTGTACATGCCTCAAACACAATACAAAAATTTGAAATAATGAAAACCCTGCTTTTTCCCTTTGCCTTTTTATATGGATTTATTGTTTGGATTCGAAACCGGATGTTTGATCACGGTTTATTGCGTTCCCACGAATACAAAATACCCATAATAGGGGTTGGAAACATAACCGTGGGTGGCACTGGGAAGACGCCGCACGTCGAATATCTTGTAAAATTACTTTACAAAACACATCGTGTTACCGTTATTTCGCGTGGGTACAAACGCCAGACCAAGGGTTTGGTAGAAGCAACCGAATTATCGACGGGAAAACAAATTGGCGATGAGCCAAAACAGATGAAGCAAAAATTTCCGGAATCGTCGGTCATTGTATCGGCAAGTCGTACGCTGGCAATTCAAAAAATAATGGCAGGCCAGGTTGGCAACAACCCCGAAGTTATTATCCTCGACGATGCCTTCCAACACCGGTACGTGAAACCGGGCTTGTCGATTCTTTTAATGGATTTCAACCGACCGATTTATGAAGATAGTATGTTGCCCCTGGGCAGGCTTCGCGAATCGGCCTCGGAAAAAAGCCGGGCCGATATTGTCATTGTTACAAAAAGCCCCGTTGACCTAAAACCCATCGACAGGCGCATAATTTCGAAAAACCTGAACCTGTTTCCTTATCAAACCCTGCTGTTTTCGTACCTTCAATATGGCGAATTGTGTCCCATGTTCGACTCGTTGGGGACTTTGACACTTGATGAATGCAAAACCAACGAATTTTCTGTCCTGCTGCTTACCGGAATTGGAAGCCCGGCTCCGTTGAAAAGCTACATCGCAGACTTCTTTACCGAGGTTTTGGGGCTCCACTACGCCGATCATTACCGGTACGGAGAAAAGGACATTGCGAAAATAAAAAGCATGTACGAAAAAATACCCTCCAGTAATAAAATTATTGTTACCACTGAAAAAGATGCCGTTCGCCTTCGTGATGTGAAGAATCTGGAAGAGAAAGCGTTACCCTTATTCTACATCCCCATCGAGATCGCGTTTTTAGACAATAGTGCCGATGAGTTTGATAAAAAAATCAAAGCATTCGTGCACACCAACCGGAGGCATGATTTGCTAAACCGTTAAAGGAAAAAGAAAAAAGGCAGTCCGAAGAGCTGCCTTTTTTTTGATACCGTGTCACATTCTATTTTTTTGTCATCACCACCCGTTCAATAATTCTTTCATTATCGCGGGTTTCAAATACTACCAGGTATAACCCCTCGGCTACATTTTGTAAATCGATGGCATTGTGGGAAGGTTTAATTATCTCCAACACTGTTTGCCCTGTAACGTTGACTACCTGTATCCGGTCGATTTCCTTATCGCTGTTGAAGTACAACTGATCTGTGCAGGGATTTGGATATACCACAAGATTGGTTTTTGCAGGTTCGTTAATGGATGTTGTTGATTCAAACTCGACAGTGATGTGCGCACTGGCGTTCAAACTTGAAATGGTGTAATTTGTTGAAATATTTCCGGTTACAACCACACCATTGTGTTTCCAACGCTTCACTCGCATGTTTTGGTCTGGAGCTGCGGTGAAAGTTACAGAGGAACCATTCTGTAGGGCTATTCCTGAAAACAATGTTTCTGAACCGGAAGTGGCAGTAATTGACCCACCTGTTCCCCCTACATTGAACATTACAATGTGGTGGTTAGCGGGAACATCGGTAAATGTTACAGACACGTTCACAGAGGATTGGATGTTGTCTAATACGAAAACGTTGCTTTGATTGTCGGGTATTTCTTCGTAATTCACCATCCAGAAATCAACCATATATCCCGGAAACGGTTGGGCAACAAACGTTACAGAAGAACCAGACGGAACAGGATCGCCGCAATTCAAAGGAGCACCGTCGAGATAAGCATAAAGTTTTCCAAAATAATTTCCATTGACCTCGAAACAGACATTGATGCTTTCCTGGAAGCGGGCAACCAAATTAACATCATTCGCTGGCATTTTAAAAGAATAGAAAGGATCTGTGCCAAGAACTTCGCCCTCGGTTGTTTCCCACTGCACAAAGCTGTAGCCCCACGAGGGAATGGCTTCGAGGACTACATATTCGCCCGGTGAATAAGAGTAAGCGCCACTAACCCAACCTCCAAATTCAGGAATAACCATTGCATTAACAGCGTACGATTGGTAAACAATGGTCAGAAATATCGGAGCTGATGCCCCCAGATCGAAATAAACATCGACAAGAACATATAAGGTTGAACTACCACCATTTTCATCTCTTTCTTTAAGCTGGGCCAATTTATCGCCACCAAGATACAACCGGAGCGTTGCTGTTCCGTCGCCATTGTCGGTTACGGTATAGGCAGGCCACTCACTTACTTCTATGCCAAAACCGAAATTCATGGATACAACTAAACCGGTGACAGAAGTCGCATCATTCCAGGCGATTTGCATGTCAATATAATCCGGCATTCCATACTCCAAAAATTCAAACTCGTTGGGCGAAACCACGGCATTAGTAATTCCTGTTTGTACCGTCGTAATTGACACTTGGGCTGCATCCATGGTATTGAAAACCACCGTAACTCCAAGTTCATCACCTGGGTTTTGCAATTGCGAACTCAAATAGCTGTTATTGAAGTAAAGCCATCCTCCGTTGGTTGTATATTCTTCATTTGGTGTAAGTTGCGTTTCGTTTACTAATATTGATGAAATGGAATCGGCCATAATTGGTACTATATTGGTAAAAATATCGCCTGGGTTGCTTAGGTCGTAGGTTAGTACATTGGGCGTCAGATATGGAAGAGCATTGGGAATTGCCTGAATACCAAACCAAAGGGAGAATGTGGACGGGAATTGCAACATAAAACGGTATTCCGAAAACGGCTCAGGATTAAGGGACTGCATGAATTCAGCCCTGATTGTCAGCGTGTTTTCCACTACCTGATAATCGGTTCCCTCAATCAGTAAACGTTCAATTTGCTGTCCTGTTTCCATATCCCAAACATACATGATTATGTTTTCGATGCTGGTTTCAGAGGCCCACACTATCTCAAAATCGACATCTTGCATGTTATTGATTCCGTAAAACTGATATTCCGGAATTATTTGTGGATACTCATATTCGGTAAATTCTACCGATACGTTCAATTCTGCCTGAAGATTGTAGTAGGAAAAATAATTGTCAACATTGTCCTCTACTAATGTACCATTTACATACCATGCACTCAGTATATATCCAAAATCGGTAAAGGCCTCGAAGAAAATGTCGGATCCCTGTTCCACCAAGGAACCCGATGAAATGTACGACTCGTTGGCATAGGCGTTTATGCTGCCGCTGCCCGAAAGTACCGAGAAAGTAACTGTGTATGAATCTTTTGAATCTGCATTGGTTGTTACTTCTAGTGAAGTTTCCGCACTGCCGATTTTGTCATTAGCGGAACTTTGTGCTGCTATTGCAAAGGCCTGACTCAGATAAATTCCTGAAAGAAAGAGCAAGGCCATGGTAGATTTGAAGATGGGTTTCATAATGTTGGTTTTTGAAGTTTTTTGTTCGTGTTTGATTTTTTTGCGAATGCAAATATAATTCTGGAATCTGGCTCAGACAATGCTCGTAAAGGACATTAACAGCCAATTAACAACAGACTGGAACCCACTTGAATTGATAAACAAAAATGAAACGAGAAAGGTTTTGTACAGAGAAGTTGCTACTATATGCAAAGCAGCTTTACCGCAATAATGACAAAAACCATGGCAATGGGATAAATGGTGGCATAGGCAACTGCCGGAACGTTGTTTCGAGTCATGGCGTCGGCTGCAGCCAGACCGGGAGTGCTGGTCATTCCTCCGGCAATGGCACCCAGAAGTTCAAAAATATTGGTTTTGTAAATAAAGCGGGCTATCAAGAGGGTTAAAACCATGGGTACCAGGGTAATAATAGCACCAACCGTAAGCATCTGAATGCCATATTGTTCAACAACACTGACAATGTTTTTTCCTGCTCCGGCGCCCACGGCAGCTAAAAAGAGGGCTAACCCCAGCTGTCGTAAAAGTTGGTTTGCCGGCGATGACAGTGTCCATATAATGGGGCCTGTCCGACCAGTCCGGCCTAAAAGAAGTGCTACCAGAAGAACGCCTCCGGTTAGTCCAAGACTGAAACTGTACTCGCCAAAAAGAACCGTCAGTTGTCCAATCAGTGCCCCGAACAGAATGCCAATGGCAATGGGCATGATATCGGTGTCAGACAATTTCTGGTCGTCGTTGCCAAAAAGGCGGACAATTTCGTGCATGTCGTCTTTGCGGGCGGCCACCATAATTTTATCGCCCAATTTTAAGCGGAACGAGGGATCGGGCGTAATGTCAATTCCCGAACGCCGCACACGGGTTACAGTAGCATGTAGATCGGTAAACAGGTTAAGTTCCCCCAACGATTTGTTGTGAACGTGCTTGTTCGTGACCAAAATGGGGCGGACATCGTACTCGCGGTTCAGGACAATTTTCTCGTTCGTTATTGGCCCAATAACGCTTTCAACGCGTTCCAGGGCAGCGGCAGTTCCAACGGCCCGTATAATATCGCCTTTGGCAAACTTGGTTTCGGGGTCGGCAGTGGTGGCCACGCCATTGTGCAATATGCGGCTGACAACGGCACCGGTTATGGCCCGCAAGTTTAATTCGCGCAGGGTTTTGCCAATAACACCCTCGTTTTGAACAACAAAATGACGGCGGATTATTTCAGGATATTCGCTTTTCTGCCGGTTTTTCAATGCCTCGTTCTCCTGATCGACATTAATTCGTAACATCCAGGGCGACAGACGGATAAAAAGGATTACCCCGATAACGCCAAACGGATAAGCAATGGTATAACCTATGGAAGCCAACGGGGAATTCGATTCGTTAATGACTGTGGCCAAACCCGGTGTGCTGGTCAACGCTCCGGTGAAAAGTCCAATGGTTAGGTTTTTATCGTAATCGAAAAGCCAAGTAAAAAGCCAGGTTAAGAGAGCGCCGGAGGCAACAATAATCAAGGCCAGAAAGGCATATTGCCGCCCGTGTGTTTTAAAGGAATCGAAAAAACCCGGACCGGCCTGAATGCCAACGGTATAGATAAAGAACAAAAGCCCAATGGATTGTATCAGCGGTGGCACTGTAAAGCCATAATAACCAAAAACCATGGCCACGAACATAACTGCCGAAACGTCGAGCGAGAACCCGAACAGTTGGATCCGGCCAATAAAATAGCCCAGGGCAATAACCCCAAACAACAGAAAATAATCCTGATTGAAAAGTTCGCCCATGGCTGTGGAGTTTTATTTTGCTAACACCTGTCGTACAATTTTGGCAATGTATTTTCCCAGAATATCAAACTCGAGGTTAACAACCGTCCCGGCTTTGTAGGTGTGGAAAACGGTATGCTCGTAGGTGTAGGGGATTATAGCCACCTGAAACGAGTTGTCGCGGCTGTTTACCACGGTAAGGCTCACGCCGTCAACCGAAATGGAGCCTTTTTCGACCGTAACGTGGTCGGGGTTTTTAAATTCGTATTGGAACGTGTAATACCAACTGCCATCGGCTTCTTCCACTTTTGTACAAACTGCGGTTTGGTCAACGTGACCCTGTACCATGTGCCCGTCGAACCGTCCGGCAGCGCTGACCGAGCGCTCGAGGTTGACCATGGAGCCCACCTGCAATTGCCCCAAACTGCTTTTTTCCAGTGTCTCTTTAATGGCAGTTACGGTGTAAGTGTTGTCGGTTTTCCTGACAACAGTCAGACAAACACCATTGTGCGAAACGCTTTGGTCAACTTTCAGCTCGTTGACAAACGGGCAGGTTATGGTAATATCAATATTTTCCTGTTTTTTTTCAATGGAAACCACTTTTCCCATTGCTTCTACAATTCCTGAAAACATAATTGGTGGGTTTTTAAAGTTATTCTGGGGACAAAGGTAGAGAAAAATGGTAAAAAAAGGTAGAAAAAAGAAACAAAGGTGGAAACGCAAAATGTTGTGTCACTACAAAAAAAACAACCCCAGCTTTTCAGTCAGGGTTAATTCTATTTCTTGTTTTATGGCTATAGCCAAATGAACCTATTTTAATGAGGGTGTCTAAAAAGTCCAAAAAGCACGTCATTGCAAGAAGGAACGACGATGTAAACTTCTGATTATCAAGTAAAATAGATTACTATGTTGCATTCGCGATGACAAACCGGGAACTTTTTAGACAGCCCCAGATCAAATGCTCTTGAATTGGGCTTTAGTCCTCAATTTTTTATCGTGTTTTCGATCAGTTTTGAGGTGGTTTGAATTTTGCTTTTTTACAAATTTTTATTCGTACTCCAAAACGAGATCCTCCGCTGCGCTCAGAATGACAGGCGCTGTCTGGGCAAAAGG
>JBBISE010000103.1:0-12957 GCA_037441445.1 Salinivirgaceae bacterium | reverse complement strand
GATTGACTCATCGTTTTGAAATGCAAGACTAAATTGTTCTTTATCTATGTCGGCATGGGCGTTTCATGACAAAGGCTTCGGCGTTGTTAGGGCGCAGCTCCATGGCGCGGTTACAGTTCTGCAAGGCTGAGGCCATATCCCAATCAATCCAGTAGTTTTTCCCGGCAATAACCGTGTATATTTCAGGCGTATAGGGGTTTATTTTCAATAATTTTTTCAGATATTCCTCAACCTTTGCGTTTCCTTCCAAGGGATTAAAAACCCCGATGGAACTGAGCCATGTATAGGCTCCGCACAAACCTACATAGGGTTTGTTGAAGGAAGGTTCAAGGGCAATGGCTTCTTCAAAACAGGCAATCATGTGGGCATGGTTTTGCATGTCGAAATTGTTGAGCATATACTGTCCTTTCATAAACATATCCAATGCTTTTGGGTTGATTGTATAGTGTTCCAAGCTGGAACTTTGGGGTTCAATTTTCGAATTTATTTTTTCGGCAATCAACCGTGCTATTTCGTCTTACAGGGCAAAAATGTTCTTCAATTCCCGGTCCCATGTCTCTGATCAGACATGAAACCCATCGTCGGTTTTTATAAGTTGCGCTGTAATACGCACAACATCGCCCGAACGGCGCACACTGCCTTCTAAAATGTAATAAACACCTAATTTCGAGCCAATATCGCGCACATCAAGCAGTTGGTTTTTAAAGGCAAACGACGAAGTTCGAGCTGTGACGTGCAGTTCTGGGAACGCAGCCAACGCGTTAATAATCTCCTCGGTAACACCATCGGAAAAATATTCATTGTCCCTGTCGGGGCTCATGTTCACAAAGGGAGGGACAGCAATGGCGTTTTTCGATATCCGGATCATAGCATTGCAAATGTACAAAAATTAGAAAACGCTCCGATTTCTTTTGCATCGGGGTAAAAAAAATTGTTTCTATTTCGCAATATCCAGCGTTTACGTTACATTCAAGTACCAAAAAATGGTAGAGTCTGTTAGGTGAAGATGGAAAGTATTGAATGCTAAAGGTCCTTGCGTGCGCCATGAAATTCCGGCACACTCTCAATAAGCCTTCGTGTATAAGCGTTTTCGGGAGCGCTGTAAATTTTCTCAGGACTGCCCGATTCCACAAACCTTCCGTTTTGCATAATCACAACACGGTCGGCCATGTATTTTACCACGGCCAAATCGTGCGATATGAAAATATAGGTCAGGCCAAACTCAGCCTTTAAATCATTCAACAGGTTTAAAACCCGTGCCTGAACGCTTACATCCAAGGCTGATACGGCTTCATCGCAAATCAGGATTTTAGGTTGTGGAACCAGGGCCCGCGCAATTACCACACGTTGTCGTTGTCCGCCGCTAAGTTCGGCAGGTAGCCGTTTGTAGTAACTTTCGTCCAAACCAACTTTTTCGAGCCACTCCAGTACTTTGTTCCGTGTTTCTCTTCCCGTCATCCAGGGCCAATGAACCCTTATGGCTTCGTGCAAGGCCCCGCCAATGGAAATAACCGGATTAAGCGACGAAAACGGATCCTGAAAAACAATCTGAATCTCCTTGCTGTAATCGAGTCTTCGGCGTGCCATTATTTCCAATGGTTTTCCTTGAAGGAATATTTTCCCTGACGAATGGCGTATCAAATTGAGCAGTGTACGACTTAGCGTGGTTTTTCCACAGCCGCTTTCGCCCACCAAACCCAGCGTTTCGCCCTCGAAAAGTTGAAACGTGACGTTATCGACAGCCTTGACTGTGTTTTTCTTGTGCCGATCACGATACCCTACATTCAAGTTCTGAACCTCAATCAAAACAGCGTCGTTAATCTTCGACACAACTGCTGCTTGATTTTTATGCTCAAACAATTCGTTTTCGAACAGGTCTGATACTTCGGGCAAGCGTCGTTTTTCGTGCTGCAGTGTGGGTTTGCATTGTAACAGGGCGCGCGTGTAACTGTTTTTGGGTTGCGAAATAACATCGGCGGTTTTTCCGGTTTCCATGACCTGTCCCTTGTACATAACCACAATTTGGTCAGCTATTTGAGAAACCAATGCCAGGTCGTGCGAAATAAAAATCATGGCCAGGTTCTCTTCCCTGACTAAAACACGCAACAAACCCACAATCTCTTTTTGCACAGTGACGTCGAGGGCGGTTGTCGGCTCGTCGGCAATAAGCAGGCGTGGCTTGTTGGCCAGTGCCATGGCAATCAGGGCACGTTGACGTTGTCCGCCGGAAAGCTGAAACGGGTATGAATTGTAGATGCGCAAGGCTGGCGAAAGGTGCACTTTCCCGAACAGTTCAAAAATTCGTTGCTGTGCTTCCTGCTTGCTGATATGTTGGTGAACATGAAGTATTTCCGTCAATTGTTTCCCAATGGTTTGCGATGAATTAAAGGCACTCAGCGGATCCTGAAAAATCATGGAAACGTGGTTTCCCCTTATTTTTTGCATTTCCTTTTCTGACAACGAGGTAAGTTCAACAACAGAGTCTGAATCCAGCAATATTTTCCCTGTCAATTGTGCATTTGGGGGCAACAACCCCATGATGCTCAGTGCCGTCATAGACTTTCCCGACCCCGATTCGCCCACAATACCCAAGGTTTGCCCGGCTGGAAGGTCAAAAGACAGGTTGTCAATAGCTTTCAATTGGCCAAACCCGACGGTGAGGTTTTCGATTTTTAGCATCAAAGTTGGTTTAACGGTGTGGATACAAATATCGTTGAATTTCGCAACACAGCAAAATTTCGTCAACATTTCCCGCCAATTATTGATCTTGGCCGAAAATAGTTGTACCTTTTCTATAAAAATACTATGCTGACCAAAACCAATCCCTGGCTCGAAATCCCATACACCGACTATGAAAACCACATGTCGGATGCGGGTCAGGCACAAATGCTGAACAAGCTGACAAAATATTGCCTGAAATTTCTGAAACCATCCCGTTTCGCCCTGTTTGGTTGTGCCACCGGCAATGGGCTCGAACATGTCGATACGTCTGTAACAAAGGAAGTTATTGCCATTGATTTGAATCCTGGTTACCTGACTGTCTTGAACCAACGTTTCGGAGGAAGCCTTCCAAACCTGAAAACCGTGTGTGCCGATATTGAACAGGACAACCTGCCCCTGGCCGATGTTGATCCTGCCCTGTGCGGTCTGGTTTTCGAGTATGTTAACCCCGAGGTAGTGATTGGAAAAATTGTTTCGTGCCTTTCGCCCGAAGGGAAAATTGCTGTTGTTTTGCAACATTCCGAGGAGACGTCGTTTGTTAGCAAATCGCCTTATACCTCGCTGGAAAGTTTAGCCTCTTTTGCTCGCGAAATTGATGAAAAACAGATGGTTGCGCTTTGTCAGTCCTTCGGGATGAAACAGATTTACCACAGCGTCTTCCGGTACCCGGAGTACAAGCCGTTCCTGGTGTTTATTTTCAGCCGGTAAAGCGTGTTTAAATGTCTATTTTATTACACTTCCGCTTTTCACCTCCGCTTGGGGTGATACGAAAGTAAGACTCCCATCGGCATTTTCGGCCATCAGGATCATGCCCTGCGACATAATTCCTTTAATTTCGCGGGGCTCAAGGTTAATCAGCATGGACACCTGTTTTCCAATAATATCGGCAGGCTCAAAATACTCTGCAATGCCCGACACCACGGTGCGTTGGTCAACTCCGGTATCAATAAGCAGTTTCATTAGCTTTTTTGTCTTGGCCACTTTCTCGGCTTGCAGGATTTTTCCAACACGGATATCCATTTTTGTGAAGTCGTCGTAGCTGATGTTGGGAAGTTGTTCGGCTACGGTGGCGTTTTTAATTAAGTTTTCGTTTTTTATGTTTTTCAGGCGTTCCAATTGGGTTTCCACAACGCTGTCTTCAATTTTCACAAACAACAATTCGGGTTGGTTTATTTTGTGGCCAACAGCCAAAATATCCGCTTGTCCAATCAGTGTCCAGTCCAATGCTTTGATATTTAGCATATCGCGCAACTTTACCACGCTAAAGGGCAGGAATGGTTCCATTACAATGGTCAGTCCGGCTGTAATCTGAAGTGAAAGGTTCAGAATGGTGGCAACCCTGTCGGGTTCTGTTTTCCAGAGTTTCCAGGGCTCAGTTTCAGCCAGGTATTTGTTTCCAAGCCGTGCCAGGTTCATGGCTTCTTGCAGGGCTTCGCGGAAACGGTAACTTTCTATGGGTTTCTCAACCTTTTCCCTTACCTCGCTCATTTCCTGCATCACCTCCTTATCGTAATCGGAAAGAGCCAGTACCGGAGGCACAACGCCTTCAAAATACTTGTGTGTTAAAACCAAAGCACGGTTAACAAAATTACCAAAAACAGCCAACAGTTCGTTGTTATTACGTGCCTGGAAATCGGCCCAGGTAAAATCGTTGTCTTTGGTTTCGGGGGCGTTGGCTGTTAAAACATAGCGGAGCACATCTTCCTGACCCTTAAAGGTGTCGAGGTATTCGTGTAACCAGACTGCCCAGTTGCGCGATGTCGAGATTTTGTCGCCTTCGAGGTTTAGAAATTCGTTTGCCGGCACATTTTCGGGAAGAATAAAGGAGCCCTCGGCTTTTAACATGGCCGGGAATATAATGCAATGGAAAACAATGTTGTCTTTTCCAATAAAATGAACCAGTTTGGTTTCTTTGTCTTTCCAGTATTTTTCCCAATCGGGCGTCAGTTCTTTTGTGGCGCTGATGTAGCCAATGGGGGCATCGAACCATACGTATAGCACTTTGCCTGTGGCACCATCGACCGGTACGGGCACGCCCCAGTCCAGGTCGCGGCTCACGGCGCGGGGCTGCAAACCACCATCAATCCACGATTTGCACTGGCCATACACGTTCGATTTCCACTCTTTGTGTTCTTCGAGAATCCACTGACGCAACCACGGTTCGTACTGATCCAACGGAAGATACCAGTGCGATGTTTCTTTCAATTCGGGTTTTGCTCCCGAAATGGTCGATTTGGGATTAATAAGGTCGGTGGCGTTCAGTGTCGATCCACATTTTTCGCATTGGTCGCCGTAGGCCGATTCGTTGCCGCATTTGGGACAGGTTCCGGTTATATACCTGTCGGCCAGGAATTGTTTGGCTTCCGGGTCGAAATACTGTTCGGTGGTTTGCTCAACAAATTTTCCCTCATCGTCCAGTTTGCGAAAAAACTGTGATGCCGTTTCGTGATGGGTTTTATTGGATGTTCGTGAGTATATATCGAATGAAATTCCAAACCGTTGGAACGCATCTTTTATTATGGAATGATATTTATCCACAACCTGCTGGGGTGTTAAACCCTCGTTCCTGGCCTTGATGGTAATGGGCACACCGTGTTCGTCGCTTCCGCAGATGAATTTTACATCGCGGCCACGCATGCGCAGGTATCGGACATAGATGTCGGCCGGGACATAAACTCCGGCTAAGTGTCCAATATGAACAGGGCCATTGGCATAGGGAAGGGCAGCTGTAATTAAATATCGTTTGGGTTCCATGGTGGATTTATACTGTTTTATTTATTCAACGGTTACTGATTTTGCTAAGTTTCGGGGTTGATCAACATTGCAACCGCGCATCACGGCAATGTGGTACGAAAGCAATTGCAACGGAATAACGGTGGTCAGCGGGGCAAGAAAGTCCATTGTTTCGGGGATTTCAATCACGTGGTCGGCCAGTTTTTTGATGGTTTCATCGCCTTCGGTAACAACGGCAACGATTTTACCTTTCCGGGCTTTCACCTCCTGAATGTTCGAAACAATTTTCTCGTGGCTCTTGTCTTTGGTGGCAATAAACACTACGGGCATGTTTTCGTCAATCAGGGCAATGGGGCCGTGTTTCATTTCGGCAGCCGGATATCCTTCGGCATGTATATAGCTGATTTCCTTTAATTTCAAGGCACCTTCGAGAGCAACAGGGAACAAATAACCCCGACCCAGATAAATGGAGTTGTTGGCGTCTTTATATTCCTGGGCAATTTGGCGAATCTTGTCGTTGAGCAGTAAAATCTTTTCTGCTTTGTTGGGTATATCGCGCAGTTCGTCAACCATTTTGTTGAATTGCTCGGTGCTGATGGTGTTTTTTTTCTGCCCAATGATTATAGCCATCATGGTTAAAACAGCAACCTGGGCCGTAAAGGCTTTGGTTGATGCGACACCTATTTCGGGGCCGGCATGGGTATAAACACCGGCATCGGTTTCCCGGGGAATGGAGCTTCCAACCACGTTGCAAATTCCCAAAACAGTTATGCCTTGTTCCTTCGCCATGCGAATGGCTGCCAACGTGTCGGCAGTTTCTCCACTCTGGCTGATGGCAATTATGATGTCGTCGGGGAAAAGTATGGGATTTCGGTACCGGAATTCCGAAGCATATTCTACCTCCACCGGTATTCGCGCAAGTTCTTCAATAATGTATTCGCCCACCAAACCCGCATGCCATGATGTTCCGCAACCAATAATCAAAATGCGTTTAGCTTCGACTAGTTTGTCCATCACGGCAAACAGTCCACCAAGCCTGATGTCGGCATTGTCGGGGGCAAGCCGCCCTCTGAGTGTGTCCATTATGGAACGAGGCTGTTCGTATATCTCCTTGAGCA
Source organism: Salinivirgaceae bacterium (assembly GCA_037441445.1). Taxonomy (GTDB): domain Bacteria; phylum Bacteroidota; class Bacteroidia; order Bacteroidales; family Salinivirgaceae; genus JAAYQU01. Next base: position 6,385 of record JBBISE010000103.1, on the reverse strand, counting down.
TGAAATGGTCGAACCCCTGCTTATCAATTTCGCCAATGTCCAGGTCAAGTTTTTGGATGGTGGGTGTAAGTTCTTCGTTATGAATGGTTTTAAGTTGTAATTCGCAACGCTTTATTATGGCCATGTCGTTATCGTTCAAATAGATAACACTGTTTGTGTGCTCAATTATGGGCGTAGCGTCCGATGCAATGTAGTATTCGCCTTTACCAACGCCAACTACTAGCGGGCTGCTTTTCCGTGCAGCTATCAGCTTGTCGGGTTCATCAGTACAAAATATTACCAATCCATAAGCCCCGATAACCTTATTTAAGGCTAGACGGACAGATGTTTCGGCATCGACGCCGCCTTTGCTGTAAACGTATTCTATCAGGTTTACTAAAACCTCGGTATCGGTTTCGGACTGGAAAGTGTAACCACGGTCAATAAGTTTTTTTTTAAGCCGTGAGTAGTTCTCAATTATCCCGTTGTGAATTAAAACAAATTTTCCATTCATGGAAATGTGCGGATGGGCATTCACATCATTGGGCTCACCGTGCGTGGCCCAACGGGTGTGCCCAATACCCACGTTGGCATCTATTTCTTTATCAGCAACCAGCTTCTCTAAATCGCTGACTTTTCCTTTACTTTTATAAACCAGCGATTGCTTGTTCCACAGCGCAATTCCGGCACTGTCGTAACCACGGTACTCAAGCCTTTTTAAACCATTGATAATAATGGGGTAAGCTTGTTTTTTTCCTATATATCCAACAATTCCACACATGTTTTTTGTTTTTTTTCAGGGAATTTGGTCCCTCTTTTGTTTTATTCTTTATTTTACAAACAAGGGGCTGTCTAAAAAGCTCCCGGTTTGTCATCGCGAATGCAACATAGTAATCTATTTTACTTGATAATCAGAAGTTTACCTCGTCGTTCCTTCTTGCAATGACGTGCTTTTTGGACTTTTTAGACACCCTCGTGTGTTACATTTTACGTGTTTTTTATTTCGATCGAATGATATGCAGCACTGGCCTCAGACTGTCATTGGGGTGTTCAGAACCGGCAAGCACCGCCCTGTTGGCTTTTGTCAGCGGGCTGGTAGCGTAGGCTGTGAGCGTTATTGATGATTGCCTGTTGATGAGGGCCTGATACAACAATTTATTTAATCGGATATGGTAACCTTTTATGGCCGAATTGTAGTTTTCCGGAGAAGTTGAAGCTCCTCCCTGCGTGCTATAATCGGGGGTAAATACTTCCTCGCCTTCCTCCATCATTTTCACGATAATGGAAGTAGGTGGTAAATAGGTCGAATCATCATCGGAGGCCAGTTTTATAGTCAGCAGGGCCGAATTCACAGCCCACTTGTCACCATTGAAAAGGGTATTGATGCTATCAATCCGTATTTTCAGACCAACGCCGTTCATTCCTTGTATGAAGAACAGGTTTTGGTAAAGACTATCGGCCAAGGCATTTGCAACATCCGTTCCGGCATATTGATGGTCGAAAACGGAATAGCGGCTGGTATTGTCACCTTTCAACACAAAATCGAAGTAGAGTGTATCTGTATCATTTTTGAAATGAAGTCGCAGGTGGGTTTGCGTTTGGCTAAAATCGATGGTGATTATGCTCCCGTCTTGGCCGATTTTTTCGGCCTCAATGATTAAACCACCAAAATAGGTCTTAAACAGAGAATCGTTTTTGTAAAAGGCAGTATCCTGTAATAAGGCAGAAGCCAGTGTTGGGTGGTTAAACTTTACTTCGAAAGGAATGGAATCGTTCGTGTCAAACATTACTTGTTGTTCAGCCAATAATTCACCTTTGTAGGTATTCAGGGTGTTGAAATTAACTGCTGTGCTGTCCAAATTGTCGAGATCCATTCCCGTATTGACGCGGTAAACCCTGACCATGTGCATTGCTGCTGAGTCAAGTCCATAAAATCCGCTCCGCTCTATCAATTTCAGGACTATGCTGTCCCCAACCGGGTTTTGTCCCAGGTTAATGACCGAAGCTTTGGGTACCAACTGCATGGCAATGGCTGCACGTGTAGGCCCAAAAACGGGATCATTGTAGTCTCCCAATAGCCCGGTCGATGCGCCGGTGAGAGAAAGGCTGTCCGCTAATTTTGTAAAGGTTTTAATGGTACTGAGGGTGTCGTATTGTACGGTAAACCGGTTTTCCTGTAAGTGTAACCCTATTATGGACTCATCCTCTTTACACGAAACAAGGGCAAAGAGAAAAACAAAGAGAAAAAGAGAATTTCGCATGTATATTTCTGGAGTTAAAATTGGTCGTAAAAATTTCTGTGTGATTCAACGTTTTTTTCCTCGGTTTGGTATTCCAGGAACGGTTTTCCCGTTTTTTTTGCATACTCGACCAATTCCGGCATTACGTTTTCTTCACCCATAGTAATGGCATCGGCGGCATCTATGGCGGTTTTCATCAGATTCAGGTACGATGAATCCTCCGAGAGTAGTTTTGTGGCTGTTGAAGGAATATTTTCGTTGGAAAGTTTGGTTACAATTCCTTTATCCATTTGGGGTTCAAAGCCATCGTTGTAAAGAGCTATTATTGTTCTTGAATGCTCGAACAAGGGGTTTTCATTAAAAACATGCTTAATAAACAAAGGAACAATAGCCGACATCCAACCATGACAGTGAATAACATCCGGTGACCAACGCAGTTTCTTTACTGTTTCAATGACGCCCCGAGCAAAGAATATAGCGCGCTCATCGTTGTCGGGGAAGAAATTATTGTGACAATCAGTAAGTACGTATTTCCGCTGGAAAAAATCTTCATTGTCAATGAAATAAACCTGCATTCGGGCAGACTGAATGCTTGCTACCTTAATAATTAGCGGATGGTCGGTATCATTTATTACAAGGTTCATCCCGCTAAGCCTAATGACTTCGTGCAACTGGTTGCGGCGTTCGTTAATGCACCCATAACGGGGCATAAATGTCCTTATTTCTTTTCCTTTTTCCTGAATGGCTTGTGGCAGATGCCTACAAACATTGGCAATTTTACTTTCGGGCAGGTAGGGGTAAATCTCCTGTGCAACGTAAAGAATTCTGGCGTTTCCCATTTTTTGTGGAAATTAAGTGGTAAGAATTCACAGATTTTGCAAAGATACGATTTTTTACCTGATTTTCTGTAATCAATTTTTGTCGAAATTTTTATACACGAATCCCCAGAACAACCACATCGTCAATCTGATCGTTCATGCCTTTCCACTGTTCGAAAGTATTGTCCAAAAGATGCGATAACTCGCTCATAGTTAAATTGGCATTGCTAAAAACGAGTTCTTCAAGTTTTTTAATGCTGAATTTTCTGTTGGTTTCACCACCAAATTGGTCAGTATATCCATCGGAATACATAAAAAACAAATCACCTTTTTTAAGTGTAAGAGTTTGGTTTGTAAAGGATTCAGTTTTTATGTTTCTTCCAATGTGTTGATTATTAGGGCGCAGTTTAGTAAAATATCCGTTTACCACAGCGCAAAGACAGGTGTTGGCACCGGCAAATATCAATTCTCCGGTTTGATGCATAAATGTACAAAGGGCAATGTCCATTCCATCGCGCACATCTTTATATCCATGCGAAAAGGTGTCAATCACCAGCATTCGTGTCCGTTCCAGAATCCGCGCCGGGTCAGCGTCAGCCATTTCACGGACAGCCTGGTTTAAAGCGTTGCTGCAAACTACACTGACAATGGCACCGGGAACACCATGACCTGTGCAGTCGGCCAAAGCTATTATGGATTTCTGACCATCGGACTGGAACCAATAAAAGTCTCCACTGACCACATCTTTGGGTTTATAGAGCACAAATGCATCTGAAAAATTCTGGTAAATGTCTGAAATTGATGGAAGAATGGCGCTTTGTAAAAATTTGGCGTAATAAATACTGTCCAGAATCTGGTGATTCTTTGTATCAATAATTCTTACTTGTTCCGAGAGTTCATAGGTGCGCATTTCAACTATTTCCTCCAGCTCTTTTTGTCTTGTTTTCAATACCCGTATTCGCCACAACATAAACAGGTAAACCGCCATAAACGCGAAAACGATTATAAAAACCCGGAACCACCAGGTTGCCCAAACTGGAGGTTCAATTACAATCTCCATTGATTTTATTTCCTCAGACCAAACAAGATCGTTGTTGGCTGCTTTCAATTTAAACACGTACCTACCGTGTGGAAGGTTCGAATAAATGGCCTGTCGGTTAATCCCACCGTCAATCCAGGATTTATCGAAACCATCAAGCATCCATGAATAGGTTATTTGCTTTGGGTTTTTGAATGATATGGCTACAAACTCAAAAGTCAGGTGGTTTTGGTGATACCTGAGGCTTAGTGACCTCGGGAGGCCGTTCCAGGTATCCGTATTTTCATCGAAGTGACTCCAATCGGTTGTCTGGGAATGCAGCTTCATCCCCAGGATGTTTACTTTAGGGGGAATGCGGTTGCTGATGTCGTAATTATGATCGTATCGGAGCAAACCACCGTTTGTGGCAAACCAAAGGTATCCTTCCTGATCTTCCAAAGCTCCGTTCAGATTTATTTCTAAATCAAGCAAACCATCGTCCGATCCGTAATGGCGAATTTCAGCATGGCCATCGCTCACTGAAGTGAGGTTGATTTTGTCGAGCCCCAGGTTGGTTCCTACCCAAAGATTGGAATAGTTGTCGGGCAGGAGGATATACACCAAATTTGAACTAATTCCTTCTTTCTCTGTCAATTGTAATGTCCCCTGGTTGTTAATTCTGTAGATTCCATTTGTCCGTGTCCCAACCCAGATGTCCCCAAATGTGTCCTGGCAAAGGGTCGAAATCTCTTCCCGGAAAAAACAGGAATCATACCGGTATGATTTTCCCGCTTCAACATAAAAAAGGCCGCTTCCTCGCGTTCCAACCCATAACCTTTGTCGACTCATGTCAAAGAGCAACTTTTGAACAAACACGGGACTATCGTTTTCAATCAGGTTTTGCCTTGTAAAATCTTTGTCGTTGTCAGTCCAGTATAGGCCTTTTTGCGATGCTACCCATAATCTTCCACTACCGTCGCGATAGATGTCATCGACACGCAGGCGATTCTGACCCTGAATTACCGCTATCTTTTTAAACTGGTGACGTTGGGCCTTTTCATTCCAAATAGCCTGACAAAGTCCGGCATTCCCCGTTCCCAGGAAGACATTGCCCTGTGGATACTGGTAAACTTTTCCAATGTACGAGTCGGGGAGTCCGCTTTTTTGGGTGTATCGCAAAGTTTCGCCCTTTCGCATCACTGTAAGGCCTTCACCAATGGTCCCCAACCAAAGGCTTTTGTCAAAGGTTTGACATATAGCCCAGATTTTATTTCCAACAAGCCCATCGTTAGTAGTAAATGTAACAAAACTTTCCCCACGAAGGACGCTGAGACCGCCATTTGAACCTGTCCATACGTTGTTTTCGTGATCAATATACAGAGATGTGGGGCTTTCTATCATACCATTGGCTTTACCAATAACCCGAAAGTAGCTTGGCTCTGCCAGGTTTATAGTAAGCAAAAACATGGGTTCTGTATTCGAATCTCTTTTCCTTCCAAGCATCCTGAGCTTTTGGGAATGATACCTGACTTTTACTACCTCGAAACCGTTAATGTACTGATTTATAAACGGGATAAGTCTCGATTTTTCCAGTTGAAATAAATCCCGGTTGGTGCCAAATACCAAGGTTCCGTCAGGGAGTTCCGCCCCGTCGTTTACTGTAAGGTTATCAGGAGACGTGATTTTTTCTACCCTTTTATCGCGAACCCTGAAAAGAAATCCGTTCGATCCATAATAAAGATCCCCACTTTTTGATGTCAGAAGAAACGAGGTCAGACTTCTATCCTGGAAAATCATTGCAATTTCGGGACTGTTGAAGTCGTATTTTATTTTTGTAAACACCAGGCTATCTGTTTGCAGGGAAGCCAGACTCAAACCATTGTCGGTGGCAATCCAGGCTTTTGAACCTCCCGCAGGCTCAATTGCCAGAACGTTTTCGCCCAGCACCGGGTCGCTAAGGCTAAAAATACGATTTCCGTTAAAAACATTTACCCCTTTTGATGAGCCTACCCAAATATTGCCATCAGAATCAGCTGCCACACACGTCAAACGGGTAAAATTAAGTCCGTCACGCGTGGTATAATTGAAAAACCGGACACCATTGAATTGGCTTAACCCTCCGCCGGTGGCAATCCAGATATTTCCCCGATTGTCTTGTGTAATGTCACTGACAAACGAGTGGAGCAAACCTTCGGCAACGCTGTAACGGGCTATATTGTAATGCTGGCCGTCAAGGGAGCCGGTTAGCAGCAGAAAGGTGGCAATGGCAAAATACCTTTTCATATGTTTATAATTTTTCGGTTTACGGCCATATGGAACTTCATGCCGAC
>JBBISE010000102.1:0-12990 GCA_037441445.1 Salinivirgaceae bacterium | reverse complement strand
TTTAAATCAAAGCAAGATTGTTTTAACCAACAACCTTATGAAACTTGACACTTAGTGACTTAGTGGTAAAAAGACTATGTGCCTATGTGGTTAAAAAAAACTCCGTTCAACTCCCTGTTCACCGTGTCTCCGTGGTGAAAGAAACGCAAACCGAAGCCCGCATTTCAAAATCCTCAGACAACTGCAACTAAACACACAGGCAAATTCTGCCCTAACGATTTGTGCTTTTTTTGTTCGCCATGAACGCTGCGGTATTAAAAGATTTTCTATTTTTACCGAAAATGGGGACTCAGAAAAGCAACATAAAATCATGGAGAGTCACCGTTTTTAAAGTACAGAAAATGAGAATAAAAAGGAATACCCTGTCAGTGTTAATCCTGCTTTGTGCCGTGGGAGCGTCGGCTCAATCCCTTGAGATTGGGCAAAAAGCTCCTGAAATCGTACAATGTAATCCCCAAGGGAAGGAAATTAGACTGTCGGATTTGCGCGGACAAATCGTGCTGGTCGATTTTTGGGCGTCGTGGTGCGTGCCATGCCGCAAGGAGACACCGAATTTGCGAGAGGCCTATAAAAACTATTCCGGGAGTGAATTCAAAAATGCAAAAGGTTTTACCATTTTAAGTGTTACCCTCGACACCAACTTCGAAAAGTGGATTGAGGCCATTGAAACCGACAACATGGAATGGCCCTGGCACGGCACCGATTCCTTAGGTTGGCGCAACAAAGCGGTTAAGGATTACCATGTAAAAGCCATCCCGGCAACGTTTCTTGTCGATGGTGATGGAACCATAATTGCCATAAACCTCAGGGGGAATGCATTAGACGCTGCCCTGAAAAAACAACGGGTTTCGCGTATGAAGAACCTTTTTAAAACCAACTGACTAACCAGGAAAAACCGGAAATAGTCCTCGAAAAAAGAAGAAAAACAGCAAGGCGATGAATACAAAAAAAGTACTAAAAAAAACAGGCAAAATTTTGTTAATCGCGATTTTATCAATATTGTTTTTGGTAATTGTATTGATTGCGGTTGCACTCAATTCTGAAAATACCATTACTCAACTTGCTCTCGAGGAGGTTAGTCTGATGGTAAAAGCTCCGGTAAAGGTTGACAAGGTTTCATTGCGGCTGTTCCGCCATTTCCCCCGAGCCACAGTCGAATTCAGCGGATTTACCGTTGGAAAGGAGTTTGATAACGTGGATTCAGCCAACTACCAAGTTACCGACACCCTTGTCAGGCTCAGAAAATTGTATGTATCCTTAAAATCGAAGCCGTTGCTTGACAACAGGGTCGAGATTGATAAAATTGAGGTCGAGGGGTTTATGGTCAACTACCTTGTAGATTCGACCGGAGCCACAAATTTCGATTTTCTTATGGCTACAGACACAACCCAAGTGGCTGATTCATTACAAGTTGAAGATGCAATGCCTGTTGATTCGTCCGAAAGTCTGTTGAATATTTTGTTGGCCGATTTAACCATCAGCGATGTGCTGCTAAATTACGATGATAAAAGCATGAAAGCGGCAGCAAAGGTGCGCATCCCTAAAGTTCAAATAGAAGGGAAAGTTGATGGCGACAACTATTCCGGCTTGGTGAAAGGCTCTGTCGAATTGTCCGATGTCCGATTTGACAGCACCAATGTGCATTTAATGCACAAGTCCACGCTTGGTTTCCATGTGGGTTACAACAACGGAGCCGTTGATATGAAAGCCATTGAGCTCATTACCGATGGAGCAACCATAACCGCTAAAGGAAATGCCACGCTGGCCGATTCCATTGGCCTTGACATGGCGGTGAATTTTACGGATTTCGATTTCCGGGAACTAATGAAATATGCTCCATCTGAAATTCTAAAGGAATTTGGTGTTTTGGGAGTCGAGGGAAAACTGAGCATCGAAACCAAAATCAAGGGCTATGTTTACGACACGTTGCTATTGCCATCGGTCGCTGCACAAATCAGTTTAAAAAACGGCTTGGTACGAACCAGCGAATATCCACTGATTCAAAAAATGAACATCACAGGAACGGTAACGGTCGATAATCCCAACGATTTAAGCACCGTGAATGCCGATTTCAGTCAGTTTAGTTTTGCCACCAACAAAAGTACATTCGATATTGCCTGCAAAGCATCGAACCTCGATAAAATCAAGTACGATGTATCGGCCAAAGCCAATCTGTTACTCGACGAGTTCAGCCCCTTTCTTCCCGACAGCACTGCCGAATACATCAGCGGACGTATTTTGCTTGATTTTCAAACACATGGCGTCTTGCCCGACGATATCGGGATAAACAGCGCCGACTATTTCCTGACCAGAACAAAAGTAAACCTGAAAGTCCGAAACCTATCAACCGCGTTGGATAGCATCAACGTTGTGAAAAACCTGTCGCTCGATTTTGACTATCAACCCAATAAAAAACTTGCTGTCAAAAACCTGAGCCTGTCGGCACCGGGATATGGCGTAGAACTCAGCCCATCGTCGGTGTTATTGCAACTGGTTGGAAATGTGGCCGATTTCGATAATTTAGGCATCAATATCAAATCGTTCGATTTTGTCATGGGCAGCAACTCCCTGAGCGGAACAGCCACCCTTAAAGGGCTAAACAAACCCGCATTTACGCTCGATGGTAATGTGAAGGTCGATTTGGGCGAAATCCGGAGTTTTATACCCGACTCGGTGGTGGAACACATTTCGGGCAAAGTGGAAATGAACATCAACTCGTATGGCACTGTTAACCTCGATTCCATTGACGCGTATATAAATCCCATTGCCTTTGAACAAACGCGGTTGGATGTGAAATTCAGGGATTTTAATTTCGAAATGTTTGGCGATACCCTGGCAAAAGTAAAAAACATGAACCTCGACTTTGCCATGGCTGATGATACCATACGGATTGATAATTTCGCGGCAAACCTTCATGGAATTGATCTGAACATCGATTCCACACAAATCTGGAATGTGTATAAAACATTTTTACTCGAACAAAAAGATAAGCAACTGATTGTCAATACGCATATCCGTGTTAGCGACTTCGATTACGACAAATTCGCTTTCCTGATGGAAACCGATACCACAGCAACCCAACCTGCTGCGTCGGCGACAGCAACTGCCGAAACGCCTTCTAAACAGGAAAATGCAGAACAGGCCGTCAATGCCGATGGTGTTTCCGGGATTGAGAAACAAAATCCCGGGGTTATAGCAGCCGATTCGGTCAGTCAGCCAGCGGATACCTCAGAAACCTACATTCCACCTTATATTGTTCGTGGAACTTTTGCCTTAGGCAGCATGAAATACGGAAATATTTTGCTCAAAAACCTGTGGACTAAATTCCGGGTCGATGACAGCTTGTATGTTGTTGATAAATTCAGGTTCGAAGGATTTGGTGGAAGCATGGTGACTTCGGCGGTTTACGATACCCGCAACCCGCAGTCAACCATAATTATGTTCAAGAACGACATTGATAAAATGAACATTAAACAGTTGCTGATTGATGCCAACAATTTCGATCAAACGGACTTTACGCATGAAAACATCAGCGGAATACTTACCAGCGGGGTCGATGGTCGAATTGTTATGCAAGGCGACAGCGTTGTGTATGACAAAATTATTGTCCGTGGAAAATTCATATTAGAAAATGGGGGAATTTATAATTACGAACCTTTGCGCGAATTAGGGAAGTTTACCAACCTGCGCGAATTAGACAATGTTGTTTTCAAAACCATGAAAAGCGGTGTGTTTATTTATGAAAATGGTATCTATTTGCCCAAAACCGATATTGTGAGCACGGCCATTGATATGTCAGCCTTTGGAATGGTCAGCTTTGGCGATGATTACCAACTCCACCTGAAAGTCCACCTGAACGACGTTTTGGTCGGGAAATCGGACAAATTGCTGAAAGCCCAGGGCAAAGAGTCCGATTTGTTTGATGGAACAGACGAAAAAGAACGAAGGGGGTTGAATCTTATGGCACTCAATCGCAAAGGAGAGACAAAATATGGTTTTGATAACAAGCGGATGCAAAAAATTATGAATGCCGAAATTCGTGTTCAGGAAACCGGCTTGGGCCTCTTGTTTAATCCAAAATTAACGAATTACAGCACTGAACTAAACCGTAGGGAAGTAAAGAAACGTCGAGAGGTACCAGCGAATGAATAAGCAAAAAACCATAACAACAGTATCAGTTGCACTCAGCCTGCTCCTTACAGCAGCCATAATCTTCTGGATTGTAAGGCATTATTCAATTAGCGCCGACATAAAAAAAACATCCATTCAATTAACAGAAGATGAATTAGATATAGTATTTGGTGATAAAAACGCCCCTTTGGCTGTTTACATGTATGGCAATTATGGTTGTCCTTATTGCCGGAAATTTTTTCAGGAAGTTTTGCCCGGCCTTGACGAGGAGTTTATTAAAAGTGGCAAGGTGAAAATAATCATGCGCCTGACTCTGAAAACCAAGAACCCTGAATTGCTTAACGCGCTAAAGGCTGCGGTGTGCGTTAACAAATACGGGAACTACGAATATTTGCACCAATTGGTTTTAAGCCAGAGCAATATTGTTTTTACGGCTGACTTTCAGGACATGCTGAACGAATTTATCGATAAGGATCCACAGGTTGCCGAGTGTATGCTGGCCGGAGAATCTGAAGCCTATTTGAACCGAAACCTGACTGAATTTGAACAACTTGGTTTGCAGGGAACTCCTTCGTTTGTCATTGAAAATTCAATTTTTCATGGAGCTAAGGATTATTCCACATTTAAAAAGATATTGGAGTATTTTATCAGACAAAATAATGTTTAACCTCTAAAAATGAACCGTATGAAGAAAATTTTATTTGTACCCTTGACACTTTTGGCTTTGTTTGCATTTGTAGTAGTGAGCTGCGAAGAAACAAAAAAAGACGATGTTTGCCAGGCATTCAATGCCATTACTCAAACTTACCCAGGATGTGAAGTCCCAAGCGTTTGTTGTCCGGTTGACGAAGGGAACTGCTACTACGTAGCACCCGACGGAACCCGCTACACGTGCAATGCCAGCCAGGCAACAACCGAAGATCCTGATGGTTGTCTTACTGCTCAAAACCAGTACATTGCAGCAAATTGTGAAACGTCAAAAATGGATGCATCTGGCCGCGAACGTCTTGTTTTGGAGTTGACGGCGTTTACCCGTCAAATGATGCTCAAAGCCCGTAATTATTCGGTTTGCCATTAATTCTGGTGAATAAAAAAAGCGGGATAAGTTGTCTTGTCCCGCTTTCTTTGTTTTTCTATCTGAAGTAATCTTTCATTCGTTCGAAGATACTCTTTTCGGTGTTGTTGCCCGCCGGGTTAAAGGAAGGCGATTCGGCAAATTTCTCAATTGTTTTTCGCTCTTCTTTTGACAGGTTTGATGGAATCCAGACGTTTACCTGCACCAAAATATCGCCACGCCCGTAGCCATTGATTTCAGGCACGCCTTTTCCTCTCAGTCGCAGAATTTTTCCCGATTGGGTCCCTGGGTCAATTTTTATTTTTGCTTTTCCATCGACAATGGGAACCTCGGCTGTGGTTCCCAAAATGGCTTCCGGAATGCTTATAAATAGATTGTAAATCAAATCGTTGCCATCGCGGATAAGTTCCTCGTTTTGCTCCTCCTCGACTACAACCAACAAATCGCCGTTAACGCCCCCGCGCCTGGCAGCGTGACCTTTTCCCGATACGGTCATTTGCATCCCTTCGGTAACACCGATGGGGATTTTAATGGTCACAACTTCATCTTCTTTAACAATCCCTTCGCCGTGGCAAGAGGTACATTTCGATTTTATTATGCGGCCTTCACCTCCACATGAAAGGCAGGTCGAAGTGGTTTGCATCTGCCCCAGAAAGGTGTTGGAAATGCGGGTAACCCGTCCGGAACCATTACAGGTGGAGCAGTTCGAGAAACTGTTCGAATCCTGTGCCCCGGAACCATTACAGACTTTACAGGTAACGTATTTGTTGATTTTAATCTTTTTCTCGACGCCATTCAGAATTTCCGCCAGGTTCAGTTTTATTTTTACACGAATGTTGCCCCCTTTATTGACATGGCGGGCGTTTCCACGGCCAAATCCCCCGAATCCTCCAAAAACACTTTCGCCGAAAATGTCGCCAAACGACGAGAAGATATCTTCCATGGTCATGCCACCGCCCGACCAGCCGCCTCCGCCACCTCCGCCTGAGAATGCCTGATGCCCGAATTGATCGTATTTCCGGCGTTTATCATCGTTCGACAGCACATCATAGGCCTCGGCAGCTTCCTTGAACATTTCTTCGGCCTCCTTGTCGCCCGGATTTCTGTCGGGGTGGTACTTGAGCGCCATTTTCCGATAGGCTTTTTTTATATCTTCCTTGTCGGCACCCTTGCTGACACCCAGTATTTCGTAATAGTCTCTTTTTGACATAGTTGTCTTTATCTGGTTTTGCTATTTTATTCCCCAATTACCACTTGCGCAAAGCGGATTACCTTATCGTTCAGCACGTAGCCTTTTTTGACCACATCAACCACTTTACCTTTTAGTTCATCAGTGGGTGCAGGTATTTTTGTTATGGCCTCGTGCTTGTCTGTGTCGAACTCGGCATTCATGGCCTCAATCTGTGCAATACCTTTTTGTTTTAGAAATTCGTTAAATTTCCCGTAAATCAGATCAATTCCCGATTTAACGGCCTCGACATCCTTGGCTTTGTCGATGTTTTGAAGTGCACGTTCAAAATCGTCAACGACGGGCAGAATTTCCTTTAGAATATCTTCACCTGCCGATTTTATTAAATCCATGCGTTCGCGCAGCGTGCGTTTCTTGTAGTTGTCAAACTCGGCAACCAAGCGTATATATTTGTCGTTCATATCATTAAGCTGTTGCCTTAAAATATCCTCAGCGCAAGGTTCCGGAACATCCTCAACGGGAGTTTCCATGGGTTTTGATTCTTCATTTTGCTGATTTTCAGCCACAGTTTCAATATTCTCTTCAATTCCCTTTTTCGAATCCTTTTCCTTTGTTTTATCTTTCTTCGACATAGCTCCTTAATTTAATTTCGGGCAATGCCATCAAAGATTCTGCCAAACCTTTGGCATGCGAAAAAGTGTCGTAAACCAGACAAAAAAATATGTCAAAGTGGCATGTAACCAGTCTAATTCGACTCTTCGGGCATTATTATCCAAAGCAGAATATAGACCAATAATCCCGGGAATGCGGCGCTCAAGAGGGAAAGCAATATGTAACCTACGCGGGTAAGGGAAACATCCCAGCCAAGATATTCGGCAATTCCAGCGCAAACGCCCCCAAGTATTCTATTGTTTGAACGGGTGAGTTTTTGTTTCATTTTTTTGGTTTTAAAGGTTTATGTTGCATCAACAAATTTTGTGCATTTCTGCCATCTTCTTCAAATTCATTGTTAAATTTAAGTAAAACCAACAAATCGACTTCGAACTTGTTTAATCATGGTTTGAATCAAATAACAAGAAAATACAACGGATAAAGGATTAACACATGAACACGACAAACCAACCCCAATTCCAGACATTCCACATCGATGGGATTATGCATATCAGTCCATTCGAGGCGTTTGAGGCGCTAAAAGAAATCAGCACCTTTGTTATAGATGTTCGCGAGCCGGAGGAAACCCTTGCCCTGAGGATAGAATCCGACAACGTGCTTTATCACCCGCTTTCCAAAATCATGGATAGGCTGCAATTTATTCCCCGCGACAAGTTTCTGATTGTAGCCTGCAGCACCGGCGAACGTAGTTCAAAAGTAGCCAACCTGCTTCAAAGACAGGGTTTTACAAGCGTAGCCAATCTCGATGGAGGCATTGTCAACTGGCGTATGCATGGTTTGCCTGTTTTAAAAAGCAACCGTTCTATGACATCTGGCTGCGGCTGTGCATGCAGTCCGGGTACTGCCGATGGTGAGTCTCCAACAACGGGCTGTTGCGGCTGCGATTGTGACGAGGGAGGAATGTGCTAGATAAATTTGTAAACTACATGTTCTGTTTTTCTGTGTTTTGAAAAAAACGTGTGAAAAATTTTTATTGAACAGTAATTTCTGAAGAATTGGGATTTGTTTTGTTTTCAATCGAATTAAGTAGAGTTTCCAGTTCGTTAATTTTTTTTTCTTTTTGAATAAGTCTTTCTGACAGCGTTCTGATAAAAGATTCCTTTTCGCGAATATAATCTTGAATAACCTCTAATTCCTTTCGGAGTTCTTTTTCGTCAATTTCTAATGCTTTGATTTCCAAATTTTTTACATCTTCAGCTTTTTTAATTTGTTCCGAATTGGCTAAAAGAGCCGAGAGCAGAACTTTGTTCTCTTTTTCTTTTTGGCTGATTATGTTTTTCAGGTGATGGTTCTCAATATTTTTATTTTTTATAGCTTCCAGCTTTTCCTTAACTTTTTGCTTTTCAGTTTTCAATTTTTGTAGGTAATTTGCTACTTTCTCGTTTAGTTCTTCCTCTTTTATGACCCATGTTTCATGAAGTTTTTTCTTCTGTGATTCAAATATTTTGGACTGAACATCAATTTCTTTTGTTAAGTTAATGTTTAGCATCTCAATATCTTTTACTCTTTGTTTTAATCGATTGTTTTGAACATGCAGTTTTAAATTAACTTCTTTAAGCATTTCATTTTCGGTTTCCAGATTAAAAAGAATTTTTGTTGAATCAATATTTAATGTATCAACAATACGCAAATTGACCCGTACGAATTTTCTACCCTCAATTTCCAGTATTTCTCCTTTCATGAGGTTTTGTAAATGCCTTCCATCGGGGTTTTCGACAGGGCAACCAATAAACTTTCTTGTTTTGTAGTAAAATCGCATTAAGAGTGAATTGATGGACATGTTTATAGAATTTTTGGGAATAAAAATGAAATGCAAAAATACTTAATTTGTTCGTAAATGAAGAAAAAGTATCAAATGTCGAAAATTGTTTGAGAATAATTTGCATATTTGGCCTCGTTTTAAGTCGTACTACCTAACTTCTCAACTATGAAAACACTCCTCTCCCTTCTTCTTGTTCAAATCTTTGTATTCCAGGCCATAGGCGGCGACTTGGTGTATGTGCCAACCAAGAGTCTGGACCAAACAAAATTGCTTTTTCAACACAAAGATATTGTGATCCATTTCTATTGCGATGATTTTCTGATTGGTACACTCAACGGCGATTTGAAAGATAATTACACCGTTCTTGATAAAAATCCCTGGTCAGGACAACACAGCTACTATATTGTGTATCATGATGAGAGCGTGAGCAAAGAGGCCTATTTACGCAAAATAGAAACACAAGCCGATTTGCTTTTCCATGACAACAACAAGCTTATTGTTAAAACGGACGAAAACAAGAAGGGCCAGCTTCAGCCGGCTAAAAACGATGGGATGGTTCGTATTTTCAACACAAAGGCTGTCTTGCCTTCTCGTGTTTCAGAAAGCAAATTAACAATAACCGAGCAGGATCCCTTGGTATTGAGCCTTTTATCGCAGGTTTCAGGAACCAATCTGACTTCTTTGGTTCAGCACATGCAAGACTACAACACCCGGAATGCATACCACTCCCAATCGGTTGTGGCGCAAAACTGGATCAAAGATCAACTGGAGGATCTGGGACTTGAAGTGGAACTTATGGATTTTACAATGCCCTCGGGCCCCGCAAGCGACAATGTTATTGCAACCAAAGTGGGCACCAAATATCCCAACGAGTTTGTTATTATTGGAGGACATTACGACAGCATGTCGAACTCCGATGTCCAGCCCGGGGCCGATGACAACGCTTCGGGAACGGCTGCTGTGATGGAAATGGCACGAATCCTGAGCCAGTATGAGTTTGACCGCACTATAGTTTTTTGCGCGTTTTCAGGCGAAGAATACGGTCTTTACGGAAGTGCTGCCTACGCAAGCCGTTGTGCCCAGCAAGGGATGAATATCCTGGGTTATTTTAACCTCGATATGATTGGTTATTTAAAACCGACAAATACAGTAATCAAATCAACCCTCATTTATCCCCAATCGGCACTAGAGCTGGCGCAGTTTTACACAACGGTTTCAAATCTCTATCTGCCCGAATTTGTTGTAACTCCCGGAAGTCTTTCCGGCGGCGACAGCGATCATACCTCGTTTAACAACAACGGTTTCATGGGTATTTTCCCTTTTGAGGACATAAGCAATTACAGTCCCTATATTCACACGGTTAACGATTTAGTTGGCCCCAGTTACAACAACGAAGCACAGGCAGTAATTTTTACAAAAGCCACGCTGGCATCGGCGGTGACTATGGCCAATTTCCGGTTTCCCCCGAAGAATCTGGCGGCAATTCCAGCAGACAATGTTGTTGAGTTGATTTGGGACAACATGGTGGACATTTCCCACTTCAGGATTTACAGAAACGGAACGCTTTACGATTCTACAACATCAAACTACTACGCTGATTTTGAAGTTTCTAATGGCACCAGTTACCAGTATTTTGTTAGCGCTGTTTTCTCTGATACCAATCAAGAGTCGGCACCATCGAGGACGGTTGCTGTCAGTCCATCTATTCCATTGTCATTGCCATTTGTCATTGATTTTGAAGGCGAAACCTCCAATTGGACATTTGATGGGGCTTGGGGAATTTCCACTTCGCAATCGCATTCTCCGTCAAAATCGTTAACAGAAAGTCCATCAGGAAACTATGATAATAATTTGAATATTTCAGCAACGTTCGGACCCATAAGCTTGGTTGGCTACACCAGTGCTCAATTGTCGTTTTGGACGAAGTATGATTTAGAATCGAACTACGACTACCTGCACGTCGAAATTTCCAACAACAATCAGGAATGGACACGATTGGGGCGATATAGTGGTTTGCAATCATCGTGGACTGAAAAAAGCTATTCCCTCAACAATTTTATTGGAAATGCAATCTACCTCCGGTTCCGCCTTACCAGTGATGGTTCCATCACCAAAGATGGTGCCTATATCGATGATTTTGCTGTTTCGGTGACCGGCTCGGCAAAAATGCAGCCCCTCAAGATTTACAAAGGTTGGAGCGGGATTTCTACCTATTTATCACCGTTCATTGAATCTGCAGGTGAAATTGTACAACCCATTAGTGCTAACTTGGTAGTCTTGCAGGATGAAACCAATTCCTACTGGCCTTCGCACAATGTCAATACCTTGGGCAACTGGAATGTTCAGTGTGGTTACAAGATAAAGGTTTCCTATAATTCATATCTTCGGGTTCCTGGATCGGATATTCAAAATCCATCGGTAACGTTGAACGAAGGCTGGAATATTTTACCTGTCCTGACCAATTGCCCTGTTGAATGTAGTGTCCTGTTTTCGCAAGTTTCTGAAATTGAGGTTGTAAAAGAAATTGCATCAACGCAGGTTTATTGGCCTGCCAAAGAAATTGAAACCCTTCAGTTTCTCCTTCCTGGTAAGGCTTATTACGTGTTAGCATCAGAACAGATAACAATTACTTTTCCTGATTGTGAAACGAATACAGCCATTGACCTTCAAAAAGATAAGATCGATATGACCTGGGAACTTCTTTCTCCATCCGGGAATTCACATCTTATAAGTATTCCGGTCACAGCGTTGCAAGGTTATTCTGTTAACGATAAAATTGGGGTTTTTACTCCCAACGGAAATTGCGCGGGTTTAATTACCCTTCAAAACTTAGAGGACAACATTGCTTTGGTTGCCTTTGAAAGCGATTCGCTATCCGACAGGGTTGGCGGTTTTATGCAAAACGATCCTCTTGTCTTTAAACTCTTTAAGTTTGCGACAGGTGAAGAAATCAACCTTGTTGCCACTTTTGATCCCGCAATGTCCCATACAAACCTGTTTCACCCCAAAGGACTGTCATCAATAACACAATTGGTTCCTGCCAGTGTTGGCATTACCGAAACCTCTGACCATGTTTTGGTTTACCCCAACCCTGCTAAATCAACCTTGCATGTTGAGCTTTTGGAAAATGGCACGGCAAAAATCGAATTATCGTCGCTTGATGGAAAAATCCTGGTAACGGATATGGTTGAAGGTACCAGAAATATTGAATTGTCAACATTTTCCAAAGGAGTTTATCTGCTAAAAATTGAAGGCGAAAAGGTTCGGGTTGTGCAGAAAATTATTCACCAATAATTTTCACCAACACCCTTTTCTTGCGTTTACCATCGAATTCGCCGTAAAAGATTTGTTCCCAGGGGCCGAAGTCAAGTCGGCCCTCGGTAACGGCGACAACAACCTCGCGTCCCATGACAGTTCGCTTCAGGTGGGCATCGGCGTTGTCTTCGTAGCTGTTATGCTTGTATTGATTGTAAGGCTTTTCGGGTGCCAAGTGCTCCAGCCACTTTTCAAAATCGTGGTGCAGCCCCGATTCATCATCATTAATAAACACGCTTGATGTAATGTGCATGGCATTGCAAAGAAGTAATCCTTCGCGGATACCACTTTCGTAAAGACATTTTTCAATTTCCGGCGTAATGTTGACAAACGCCCTGCGGGTTTCTGTACTGAACCAGAGTTCTTTGCGGTAGGATTTCATAAATATATATTATTAGTTAATGTTCACTTCGGATCAGTGTTGGGATGTGTACCTTTCGGCTCCGCTCAGGGTACGTTCACGGTCATTGAGTGTGTCATGCTGAGCGGAGTCGAAGCAGAACGAAATGACCTTTTCCGAATAATCATGCTCTTGTGTGTCTGATTATATCAATCGTGGGCGTTTCATACTCTTTTTTTACATTTCAAAACTAAGAAAAATCTTCCAAAAAACAGAAAATAAACCATTTCGATTTGCTGCGGGAAATAAAACCCAAGAGGAGATGTCTAAACAGAAACAATGGCACTACGTGTTAATCTCAAGGAAATATAGGCTCTTCTGAAAATCAAACTATTCTATATACTATAAGAATCGGCAATCGTGATTCCTTGTTCCGTATTCTAAGCCACATAGGTATCCACCCCACCAACCCCATATTTTCTGGCATCTGCAGTATTCGTAGTTTT
>JBBISE010000101.1:0-13068 GCA_037441445.1 Salinivirgaceae bacterium | reverse complement strand
CTACGAATACTGCAGATGCCAGAAAATATGGGGTTGGTGGGGTGGATACTTTTGATTAGCAGAGACGCAGCATGCTGCATCTGCCTAAATCGAATATCGAATTCTAAAGGGGGGGATTAAAGGTAAGGCGCAACATATTGCGCCTCTACACATCTATGAACATGTTCAGATGTTCAGATTTTCAAATCGTCAAGAATGGCTGTAATGCGCTTGTCTAACAGGGCAATGGTTGTGTCATAGTTGGCAGCAGAGGCCAGTTCGGCACGCGTTCCCACGTAAAATTTTATTTTGGGCTCGGTTCCCGATGGGCGAACGGATATAATGGAATCATCGGCCAGAATAAACTGCAACACGTTCGATTTTGGCAGGTTTATTTTCGATTTCTTGTTTTTAACAACATCAAGGCTCGATTGGTTTTGGTAGTCTTTGACACACACCAATTTACTTCCGTTAATCTCGGCTGGTGGGTTGTTCCGGAAACGAACCATCATTTGTTCAATCTCGTCGGCACCGCTTTTGCCTTTTTTGGTAATGCTAATCAGGCGCTCATAGAACAATCCGTATTCCAAATAAATGTTAACCAACATTTCAAACACGCTCTTTCCCTGGTTTTTAGCCCAGGCTGCGGCCTCGGCAATTAACGAACAGGCCATAATGGCATCTTTGTCGCGGATAAATTCACCGGCCAGATACCCGTAGCTTTCCTCGCCACCCCCAATAAAGGTCTTTTTGCCCTCGTTTTTAGCAATAATATCGGCAATGAATTTGAAACCGGTAAGCACATCGAAAATTTCCACTTTAAAGGCTTTTGCCATCCTGGGAAGGATTTCGGTGGTGACAATGGTTTTAACCAGGTATTCTTTTCCGGTCAACAACCCTTTTTCTTTCCAACTGGTTAACAGATAATAAATTAAAAACGTGGCGGTTTGATTTCCGTTAAACAGCACAAACTCGCCATTCAGGTTTTTAACGGCAATCCCCACGCGGTCGGCATCGGGGTCGGTGGCCATAATCAGGTCGGCATCCACCTCGCGGCCTTTTTTAAGAGCCATTTCCAACGCGGCGGCCTCTTCGGGGTTTGGCGATTTTACGGTCGGGAAATTACCGTCAACCACATCTTGTTCGGGAACGTGAATGACATTTTTAAACCCAAAAGCCTTCAATGCCTCGGGTGCCAAGGTAACGGCAGTTCCGTGAATTGGGGTAAAAACGATTTTCATGTCACTTTGACTTTCAATGACTTCAGGGCGCAGCGACAACGATTTCAAGGCTTCAATATAGGCCTCATCGAGTTCCTTGCCTATGGTTTCAATCAACGCCGGGTTTCCCTGCATGTTAATTTGATCGACTGACGTGATTTTCAGTACCTCGTCGATAATATTTTTGTCGTGGGGGGCAATAATCTGGGCACCATCTTCCCAATAAGCCTTGTACCCATTGTATTCTTTTGGGTTGTGCGATGCCGTGATAACAATTCCACTTTCGCAACGCAGGTAACGGATAGCGAAAGAGAGTTCAGGCGTAGGACGCAATGAATCAAACACATACACTTTTACACCGTTGGAAGAAAACACGTTGGCAGCAGTGTCGCAAAATAGTTTTCCGTTGTTGCGATTGTCGTAGGCAATGGCCACGGAAATCTGTTTGCGGTCGGCAAACTCCCGTTTTAGGTAATTACAGAGGCCTTGCGTTGCCATGGCAACCGTATAAACGTTCATTCGGTTTGGCCCCACGCCCATAATTCCGCGCAACCCGCCAGTCCCGAATTCCAAAACGCGGTAGAACGAGTCAATCAACTCGTCGCCCTGTTCGGCAACCATCCGTTCGATTTCGGACTTGGTTTGGGCATCAATATTTTTCATGGCCAACCATTGTTTGGCCTTCTCGGTAACCTGTTGTAATAATTGCTGATCCATGTCTGTACATTTTAACGATTTAGCACTTTATTTTCTTTCCAGTTTTTCTTTCAATACCAGTTCCAGACTTTCCTCCCAATGGGGAATAGAAATTCCCAGCGTGTTTTTGATTTTAGTCTTGTCCAAAACACTGTAGGCCGGGCGTTTGGCCGGGGTTGGATACTCAAACGTATGTATAGGGTTTACTTTGCATGACAGGTTTGCTAACTTCATTATCCTGACCGCGAAATCGTACCACGAGCAAACGCCCTCGTTGGAGTAGTGGAAAATTCCGTTCACAGATGGTTTATCGACAAGGGCTTTTTCGGCCATCAATAGCAGGACTTTTGCCAAATCAGCGGCTGAAGTTGGTGTTCCAACCTGATCGAAAACCACGTTCAGGGCTGGTCTTTCAGATCCCAGTCGCAGCATGGTGTTCAAAAAGTTGTTGATCCCCGCCGAATAGAGCCACGATGTACGGACTATTGCCGCCACCACTCCGGTTTTTAGAATTGCCTCCTCGCCCAAAAGCTTTGTGCGTCCGTATTCGCCGGTAGTAGTGGGCTTGTCGGTTTCGGTGTATGGAATTGAACTTTGGCCACTAAACACAAAATCGGTGGAAACATGAATTAAAAATGCTCCGGTTTCTTTGGCTGCCAGTGCCAGGTTTTGTGGGCCGGTTGCATTGATTTTTAAGGCTGTTTCTTTGTCGGTCTCTGCTTTATCGACTGCCGTGTAGGCGGCGCAATTGATAATTATTTTTGGATTGTGTTTCGCAAAAAAATCTTTTACCGTTTCCGGATTTGTTATGTCCAAATCGGGAACGTCGGTAAAAAGAAACTCGAAACCGGAAAATTCCCTGGAAACTTTTTGAATTTCAGTTCCCAATTGTCCGCTGGCACCGGTTATTAAAATTTTATTTCTCATGAGGTTGAAAAACGAATAAACGTAATGGGTTGCCGTGTCGTATTTCTATCCTTCAAATGTAGTAAAAAAACACAGCAATAATTTCATTCTCTGCAAAATGGTTAACATCAGAACCATTGAAATTCAAGGAAACCCGAATCAGAAGGTAAAATCGTGCACAGCAACATCAAACATAGGCCAAATTTTATCTTTGGGCGATATAACGGCCTTTTCCTGTGGTATTTTCCAGTCAATATTCAGGTTTGGGTCAAAAATATTAATTCCCCCTTCGGCTTGTGGATTGTAGTAGCTATCGCATTTGTACTGAACAATGCAGGTTTCGCTCAAAACCCCATATCCATGGGCAAAACCCTTTGGAACAAGCAGTTGAAGGAAGTTCTCGGCTGACAGTTCAATCCCGAAATACCGTCCATAGGTTGGAGAACCTTTTCGCAAGTCAACCACGGCGTCCAGAATAGCCCCTTCGACAACTCTCAACAGTTTAGTTTGAGCATGGGGCTCCATCTGGTAATGCAAGCCACGGATAACTCCGTAGCTGGATTTTGCCTGGTTATCTTGAATAAATAGGTGGTTTATTCCATTTTCGGAAAACCTTTTTTGATTGTACGATTCGTAAAAGTAGCCCCTGTCGTCCTTAAAAACCCGGGGTTCGATGACCAAAAGCCCGGGAAAACCTGTTTCAATAATCTTCATAAAATGCTTATTCCGCTAATTTGAACAAATACTCACCGTACTCATTGTTTTTAAGCTCATTGGCTAATACTAAAAGCTGATCGCGGCCAATAAAGCCTTTCTTGTAGGCAATCTCCTCAATACAAGCAATTTTCAACCCTTGACGGTGCTCAATGGTTGCCACATAGTTCGAGGCATTCAAAAGGCTTTCGTGTGTTCCTGTATCGAGCCAGGCAAATCCACGGCCAAGGAGCTCGACGCGTAATTTATTCTCCTCCAGGTATATGCGGTTAAGGTCTGTAATCTCAAGTTCTCCGCGTTTACTGGGCTTCAAAGCTTTAGCTTTGGCCACCACGGTGTTATCATAAAAATAAAGTCCGGTTACAGCGTAGTTGCTTTTTGGGTTGGCCGGTTTTTCTTCTAAGCTAATTACTTTGCCATTGTTATCAAACTCGGCAACACCATAACGATGAGGATCTTTTACCCAATAGCCAAACACCACGGCACCGTCTTTAACAGTGGCAGCCTCGGTAAGCCTTTTCGAAAACCCGTGACCGTAAAAAATGTTATCGCCCAAGACCAAACACGCTGAGTCTCCCGCCAGGAAAGTTTCGCCAATCAGGAACGCCTGGGCAAGTCCGTCGGGCGAAGGCTGAATGGCATATTCAATGTTCAAACCCATCTGATTCCCATTGCCCAACAAGTCGCTGTACAAATGAATATCTTTTGGGGTGCTGATTATCAAGATATCACGAATACCAGCCAACATCAACACTGACAATGGATAATAAATCATGGGCTTGTCGTAAACCGGAATGATTTGCTTGGAAATACTTTTGGTAATAGGGTACAATCGAGTCCCTGCTCCACCAGCCAATATTATTCCTTTCATAGTTTTGTTTTTTATGGTTTTTACATTAATTATTTCTGTATTCCCATTCGCTCAGCGAACTTTTTCGAAGTAAATCGTCGAAATAGGCGATGGTTTTCTGCAACCCCTCTTCCAGCATGATAGAAGGCCGCCAACCATCCAGGAGTGATTTTGCCAGTGAGATATCCGGTTTTCGTTGGGTTGGATCATCGGATGCGGGCGGAAGGTAAATAATCTGCGATTTGCTTCCGGTTAGTTTTATGACAATCTCGGCCAGTTCGGTAATGGTAAACTCTCCCGGATTGCCAATATTTACGGGGCCAATAATATGATCAGGCGTAGCCATCATGCGTACCATGCCCTCAACCAAATCGTCAACATACTGGAAGCTTCGGGTTTGGTTTCCGGTGCCATAAATGGTAATGTCTTTATTTTGAAGGGCCTGAATAATGAAATTACTCACAACCCTACCATCGTTGGGGTGCATGCGGGGTCCGTAAGTGTTGAAAATACGAACTATCTTTATACGAACGTTATTTTGGTTGTGGTAGTCCATAAAAAGGGTTTCTGCGCAACGCTTTCCTTCGTCATAGCATGAGCGAATCCCAACAGGGTTAACATTTCCCCAGTACGACTCCACCTGTGGGTGCACTTCCGGGTCGCCATACACTTCGGAGGTACTGGCTTGCAACACTTTAGCCTTAATTCGCTTTGCCAGCCCCAGCATGTTAATGGCACCCATGACCGATGTTTTAATGGTTTTTATGGGATTGTACTGATAATGAACCGGGGACGCAGGACAAGCCAGGTTGTAAATTTCGTCCACCTCGATAAAAAACGGGTGTGTTATATCATGCCTTATTAGTTCAAAATAAGGATTTTGCAACAAATGCACCACATTGCGTTTATCGCCTGTAAAAAAATTATCGAGAGCGACCACTTCGCAGTTTTCTGCCAAAAGCCTTTCGCACAAATGCGACCCCACAAATCCGGCTCCCCCGGTTATTAATACCCTTCTCATGGTTAATTGGTTAATTGGTTAATTGGTTTTCTGCGGTTTGCGACGATCTATTCAGCTACACAGCTTTTTTCCTAAATACCGGTCGCCCAATCGCCTTCCAATTAACACATTATCATGTTTAAATCAATACCAAATTATCTTCGTTTTCAAAAACTCGCCAACACTTCATCTCCTCTCAATGGACAGCAACTTCCGCCTTCCATCCTCCATCTTCGGACTTCCATCTTCCATCTTCCATCTTTCTGAAAAACCACCACAAACCTACACATTTTTTCTGTTTATGCCAAACCGAATTGGCTCTGACATTTTGCAAATCAGGACAAACCACCATGAACAAATATGTTTTACATCATACATTATTCTGTAAAAAATTAGTATCTTCGAGGGGTAAACAAGACCTTGAATAACATAAAACGTCTGGAATTTAAACAACTAAAATTCAGTCGTTTATTTTTTTGTTGCGTATTGTGGTTTCGGCACACAAACCAACTTATTGGATTTTTGAACAGTAACTTTTACGTAAATAGTAGAGAAAAATGATAAAAGTAGATGTATTGCTCGGTTTGCAATGGGGCGATGAAGGAAAAGGGAAAGGCGTTGATGTACTAACACCTGATTATGATGTAGTTGCGCGTTTTCAAGGTGGCCCCAATGCCGGACATTCCCTGGAATTTAATGGGCGTAAACATGTTTTGCACCTTATCCCGTCGGGAATTTTTCATCCCAACTGTCTGAATATCATTGGCAATGGTGTTGTCATCGATCCTGTAATCTTTAAAAAGGAGATTGAGGGACTTAGAAACATTGGTGTAAACCCCACGAACACGCTGAAGATAAGCCGTAAAGCACACATGATATTGCCTTTTCATCCCCTGCTGGACGCTGTAAGCGAAATAGCCAAGGGCGACCAGAAAATTGGCTCAACGCTTAAGGGGATTGGTCCTGCCTATCGCGATAAGGTAGGCCGCGAAGGGCTACGCGTGGGCGACATTGAACTACCCGACTTTAAAGATCGCTACTATGCAGCACGTGCGCATTACGAAAGCGTTTTGTTTCCCATCAGGGAAACTTACGATTTGGCTAGCCGTGAGGAAAATTTCTTTGCAGCGCTGGAAACCATGCGCGAATTTGAATTGATTGATTCGGAATATGAAATTAATTCGCTGATTGACAGCAACAAACGGATTCTGGCCGAGGGAGCACAAGGTGCATTGTTGGACATTGATTTTGGTTCGTACCCGTTCGTGACTTCATCGAACACCACGTGTGGCGGAGCCTGTACAGGTATGGGCCTTGCCCCAAACCGCATTGGCGAGGTCATTGGGATTGTAAAAGGATACTGCACGCGTGTTGGCTCAGGCCCATTTCCTACGGAATTATTCGACGAAACCGGTCAAAAATTGCGCGAAATTGGCCGTGAATATGGCAGTACCACAGGACGTCCCCGCCGTTGCGGCTGGCTTGATTTGGTTGCCCTGAAATATGTGGTTATGTTGAACGGTGTCACTCAGATTCTGCTCACCAAATCGGATGTTATGGATTCGTTCGATGAAATTAAGGTCTGCACTAAATACAAAGTACAGGGCGAAGAAACCGAGAAAATTCGGTTCAACATTGCGGAAAAAATTGAACCTGTTTACCAAACCATGCAGGGATGGAATACGCCCATCAACCAAATTCGTCGTAAAGAAGATCTTCCAGCAGCATTTTTAACCTACATAAAATTCATTGAAGAGTTTGTTAACGTTCCCGTGACCTACGTTTCGGTGGGGCCGGACAGGGATGAAATTATTAAGATGTAAACACCAACCCTGCAAATTGAAAACTAAAGTTTCAATTTGCAGGGTTAACCATTAAAATTCACTCAAAGCGTATTTTGTTTTTCTTTGATTATTTGCAAAAATTCTATAAGTCCTATAGCTTCAACGTCACTAGGTAAAGGATAGCGTCCAATATTTGTATTTATTACCCATTTGTGTGTCGCCCGTATATCGTTACACGCTTCGTGAAATCCTCTTTTTATTGTGGGCGATGAAGATCGCTTTATTTCAATTGCCCAGATTTCGTTGTCTGGAGTATGGAGCACCAAATCAATTTCCGCCTGAGTTGCCGTTCTGTAATAATTGTACTCCCAACGTTCATCGAGTTGATTAATAATACTTTCAATAACGAACCCTTCCCAACTTGCCCCAATAACAGGATTTGAAAACAGAGCTTCAATATTGGAGATATTGAGCAAACTGTGTAAAATTCCCGAATCACGAAGATAAATTTTAGGTGACTTTACTAAGCGTTTTTTAACGTTTCCCGACCAGGGCGCGAGTTGCCGCACCATGTAAAAATCAGTCAATAAGTCAAGATAGTTTTTAATGGTTGTGTGGCTGGTTTCCAAACTTCGGCCAAACTCACTAAAATTAATTTGGCTGCCATGGTAGTGAGCCAACATCTTCCAGAATCTCCTGAGTTGTGTTGGAGGAACTCCAATGCCAATGGAGGGAATATCGCGCTCGACATAGGTAACAAAAAAATCTCGTCTCCACTTCCAACTTTGTTGCTCATCGGAAGCTAAATAACTGTCTGGAAATCCACCACGAATCCACAATTTCTCGAGTGGGAAATTCTCTTTCAAATTCTCATAGAGTTCAAAAACAGTAAACGGGGTCAGTTCAATATACCTGATTCGCCCGGCCAGAGACTCCGAAGATTTTTGAATTAACTCTGCGGATGCTGATCCCAGCAACAAGAAGTGTCCTGCAGGTTCTCCGTTCCTCTTGCGTTCATCGACAATTCCGCGTAAAATTCGGAACAAATCGGGTTTTCGCTGAACTTCATCAATTATCAATAGTTTTCCGGCAAATCTCCGAAGGTAAGCTTCAGCATCCGTAAGTTTGTTAAAGTCGGCATCCGATTCCAAATCTACATACATGGCAGGCTTATTTATCTGCTTCGACACCTCAATGGCTAATGTAGTTTTTCCTACTTGACGGGATCCAATCAAAGCCACAACTGGCATCATTTGTAATGCTTTTACCAAATGCGGATATTTCTCTCTCCTAATCATTGCACTGGAATTTTTATTGCCAAAGATACGAATTAACCCTGCAAATTGAAAACTAAAGTTTCAATTTGCAGGGTTAATTCGTATGTCAGAATATAATTCTCTGATATTGTTTCTTTCTACACCACGTGCAAAACAAGACCCTTCAGGTACTCACCCTCGGGGTGGAAAATACTAATCGGGTGGTCTGCGGGTTGCGACAGTTGATGAATAATTCGGACATTGCGTTTTGCATTTGCCGCTGCCACAAACACCGATTTTTTAAAATCAGCCATACTGACGGCCTGCGAACAACTGAAAGTGAACAAAATACCGTTTTTCTCCATTTTTTCCAGCGCAATCTGGTTTATGCGCTTGTAGCCTTTTAACGCGTTGTCTAAAGCGTTGTGGTGCTTGGCAAAGGCGGGCGGATCGAGAATTATGAGGTCGTAATTGGATCCAAACTTTGACATGTACGAGAAGGCGTCATCGACAATGGCGTTGTGGTTTTCCTGACCCGGAAAATTCAGCGCTGCATTCTGGGCGGCTTTGGCAATGGCGGTTTTGGACGCATCGACCGTATCAACACGGGTTGCACCACCGGCAAGGGCATAAATGGAGAAACCACCAGTATAACCAAACATATTGCAAACCCGCTTCCCCAAGGAGTAGCGCTTCACTAGCAATCGGTTCTCGCGTTGATCGACAAAAAAACCGGTTTTTTGCCCCTCAACCCAGTCAACAATAAATTTGTGACCATGCTCTGTAACAATACCGGAAGTGTCGGCGCCAAGCCAAAATTCGTCGTGCATTTGGCTCTCGAATGCCGATGGCATTGTTCCTTCGCTCTTGTTGTAAATGGTTTTCAGTTGAGTGCCAAAAACTTCCATTAACGCATTTTTAATGTGGTCGCGTTCCTGCCACATTCCAATACTGTGAAACTGCACAACGGCTGCCGTATCGTAAATATCGATAATTAAGCCCGGAAGACCATCGCCTTCGCCATGAATTAGGCGATAAACGTTGGTTTCGGGCATTGAACAAAGCATATTTTGCCGTAAACCGTGGGCTTCCCTTATTTTTTGCAACCAATAGGCATAAGAAACCACGATGTCATCGAACGAGAACAAACGTACTGCAATGGAAGGGCCGTCCGAGAAGTGTCCAAGGGCCATAAATTCGCCATGGACATCGCAAATGCGCACGATGCTACTATCGGTAATGTTTTTGTCGCGCTTCTCAATGGCGCCTGTAAAAATCCAGGGATGGCGGCGTTTGATGGCTTGTTCTTTTCCTCGTTTTATGGTTATTACAGGATAGGTTGTACTCATAGTTTCAGGTTCGAAAAATTTAAGGTTATTCATTATCAGGCTGTTACTACTCCTGCATTTTCAACATCTCGAAATAGAGGAGGTAACAGACCCAGGCATCGGTAGCAGCGTAAACAATCTGTGCCGGTTCCAGAATTTGGTTATCCCAATTTGACAGTTGTTGCTTTTTGCTGATTTTAAACTCCAGTATCCTGGCGGTGAGCTTCTTTACACTAATATCATCAATTTGGAGTGATTTTGCCACGGTTTGCAAATCGACAAATCCTTCGGGCTTGAAATGGTTTAGTTTGGCTAATCCTTTAATATCATCACGAATGGCAGCTCCAGCTTTGATGATGTTTTTATCCTGTAGGATTTTCTTCAATGAGTTTGGGAAACCCATGATATTGATTCTGAACAAATAAGCCTTTTCGCCATCGAATAGTTGCAAAAGACTAAGGTTTCTTGTTACCCCCTTGTGGAAAGTAGGACGAGTTTCAGTATCAAAACCTAATACTTTGGCTTTCTGAATATTTTTAATAGCCTCTTCGGCATCGTCACTATTCGTAATCACAACAATTTCGCCCTCAAAAGCCCTCAGGGGCAAACGGTCAATATCTTCGGCTTTAAGATGTTCTTGATTTTCAATCATTCATGTTTCTCATTAATAATTCTTTCTTCTTTATTTAATCCTCGGAGAGATTATAAACCGGTTCTTTAGACAACTTGTTTTTAACATACAGTGTGTGAATAACCTTCATACTGTTCACCACACGTTGTCCCCAATATTCGGTAAAGTTACGTTTTACCTCGCCCACGGCCTCGTTGGCAACATCGTCAATTCCAAAAGCTATCAACTGTGTAAAGTCCTTCAAATCCTGATACACATCGGCCAGGTTTTCCGAAATACTTCCCTCCTCATTCTTGCCAAACCGACCGATTGATTCAACATAACGGTCGTATTTTCCAAACATTTTTGCAATTTGAAGTTTTACGCGGGTCCATTCCTCTTCGGCAACGAATTTCTCGATGGCATCGCGGTCATAGCCTTCGAAATCGGGTAAAGCTGACGCCCTAAGGTACAGCAAAGGTAAGATTTTGAGCGAATAGGATGCAAAATCATGGGGCGTAAATTGATGTAAATTCGAAAAAGCACGACAATACTCGGCGGCAATTACAATAAATTCAGTTATTACTTGTTCTTTTAAATTACTGTTTTCCATGGTTTTATCTTTTTTTAAGGAGATTATATTCTCCTTGGGCGTTTTTTTCTATCAAATTGTTGTCCAACATCCACTGAAGGACGTGCAATGCATAATTCTCCTCGAATTTAAGGGTATTGACTAATTCAACCAATCTTAACGGTTTCTTCGCCAAAAGGATAGAAATATCCTTTTGAATTTCGGTAAACGATTTGTTGGAAATCGAATTTTGGCTGTTTTTCTTGCATACGTCGCATTGTCCGCAATCTTTAGCCGAGGAGTCGCCAAAATACTCCAACAATAAACGGCTCCGGCAAAATTGGGTTGACTCGGCATAACGAATGGCAGCTTCAATTTTGTCTTGGTATGTCTTTTTCCGGACATCGTAATGCTCCTTGGAAATATAAATACTTTTCGTATCGAGCCGTTCTTCGGTGAACACCAACTGGGGCTTGTTCCTACGAGGAATAAAGTCAATAATTTTCATCTTGTCAAGCTTCAGCAAATATTGATGTATAGTTTCATCGCTACATTGCGCTTTGCTGGCAAGCACAAACTCATCAATGGAGGCATATTCCTGGAATAGCCCGGTATAACTTCTAAGCAAAAGTTTTATGAAAGCATCGAATTGAAGGTTTGATACCTGAAACTTGTACAAGTCATCGCGGTTGACCAAAAACTTAACCTTTGCCTGAATATTTACCTCTTCGGTTAACACCATATAGCCTTCCATTTCGAGTATTTTCAGGGCGTTCAGAGCAGTAACCGCGTTAAAATGGTGCTTTGTAATAAAGTCGCCCAGTTCAAAATTATAAGCAGCCCCTTTGCCAGCCCCCAGGGGAATCTGCAAATAGGAACCCACGGCATCGTAAACATCTTTAATATATTGAATATCAGGAAAACTATTGGTAAGGCTTTGCCTTAGTTTGGCCCGGTCATAACGATTATAAAGCAGAATAGCATGTGCCATTTTTTCATCACGTCCTCCCCTGCCCGCTTCCTGAAAATAGGCTTCGAGCGAATCGGGTAAATCCAGATGGACAACATATCGGACATCGGGTTTGTCAATGCCCATTCCAAAGGCGTTTGTCGATACAATTACCTTCGTTCTGTCCTGCTTCCAGTCTAATTGTTTTACATCGCGCAACTCGGGCGACAACCCGGCATGATAGTAGTCGGCTGAAATTCCCTGTTTTTGTAGAAATTCGGCTACCTCCTTGGTTTTCTTTCGGTTGCGCACATAAACAATGCCTGTTGTAGGATTACGTTGCACAATCCGGAGTAAATCCTGATCCTTGTTTTCGCTCTCCTTAACCCAATAAACCAGGTTCTTGCGTTCGAAACTTTTTTGAAAGACATTTTTTACCGGAAACATCAATTTATCCTGAATGTCATCGACTACTTTTGGTGTGGCGGTGGCCGTTAGCGCCAAAACAGGAACACCGGGGAGCAATTGCCTGATGTTGGCAATTTTAAGATAAGCAGGTCTGAAATCGTATCCCCATTGCGAAATACAATGTGCTTCGTCAACAGCAATTAAGTTAACGTTCATGTCGGCCACACGGACTTTAAAAATCTCGGTACCTAACCGTTCGGGTGACACATACAAAAATTTATAATCTCCATACACACAGTTATTTAATATAGTATCAATCTCCTGACGTGTTTGTCCTGTGTAGATGGCATACGATTTTATATTCCGGTTCTTGAGGTTCTCTACCTGATCTTTCATAAGGGCTATCAGGGGTGTGACAACAATACAAATTCCCGGTTTCGCCAATGCCGGAACCTGAAAAGTGATTGATTTTCCACCACCCGTTGGAAGCAAACCCAAAGTATCTTTACCCGATCCCACCGACTCGACAATTTCAAGCTGCATTGGCCTGAATTTGTCGTAGCCCCAGAATTTTTTAAGGGTTTCCTCGTAAATATTCATAACGAAATAACGATAAGAATAAGATTGAGTTTAGATTGCTTTTATTCAGCTCTTTTTACAAAAGGCAATGTACAACAATGGAACAAAATATTCGCGTGATTTGCAAATATAGCAAAAAGTAAAGAACCAGAAATGTAAACCACAAAAAAGGGGCTGTCTAAAAAGACTAGACAGTCCTTTTTTTTTGTTAAAAAAAT
>JBBISE010000100.1:0-13191 GCA_037441445.1 Salinivirgaceae bacterium | reverse complement strand
GTTTCATATGTTTATAATTTTTCGGTCTAAGGTCATATGGAACTTCATGCCGACTTTAATCATGCGCCTGTGTGTCGAAAAATCGGTTGTCGGCATGGGCGTTTCATGATTTTACCATCGGGATCGCGGAAAAAACTTTTGACACGTCCATAACTGCTAATCTGGTACATATCATTAGTTTGCGGCACCGGGCGCCACTCCTCATCCTCAATGGTTTTTAGTCGCCTGACGGGTTCAGGCGTCAGCACCATTGTCTTCATAGTTTGAGTTGTATTAATAATTAACGGGTTCGGCAAATATAAAAAAAAAGGCATTGAGTCCAAACTTTTACAACTATAACATTATTTACAAAAACATATGGATATTAAATGCAACTTGGTACATGAAATCCATTTTTTGATTATATTTGCAGTGCAATAAACCAGATAAACTGAAAGATATGAAACATAGAAAGCTTTTATCGACTTTTCTTGTTTTAGCATTCATGCAAGTTAATGCACAACAAGATTTGAGTAATGAGAAAATTTTCTCCATGTCACTCGAAGAATTAATGAACATAGAGGTTAGCGTGGCTACCAAAAAATCCACTTCAATAAGGGAAACCCCTGGCGTTGTTACCATTATTCAACGCGAGGAAATAAAAAATTCGGGTGCACACGATTTGCTAGGCCTGCTACAATTGCTGGCTCCTGGATTTGAATTCGGGGTCGATGTTGAAGGCGTTGTTGGGGTTGGTATCCGCGGAGTATGGGCACACGAAGGAAAAGTCCTTTTAATGGTTAATGGTATGGAAATGAACGAGGAAATGTTTGCTACCACACAATTCGGAAATCATTTCAACATAGACAACATTGAACGTATTGAAATTGTACGCGGACCGGGTTCAGCCATTTATGGGGGATATGCGTCCATGGGAGTTATTAACATCATTACCAGGAGCCTCGATAACAGTGGATACGTTGCAGCAACAGGTTCCCTTATGACAGAATCCCTCTCCCACCTTAATTTTGCCACTGGAGGAGGTGCATCCATTGAAGATTTCAAAATCAACGTAAATGCGTCATACAACATTGGTAACCGCAGTCAGGACAAAATCACCGATTATGCCGGGAACGTGAATAGTATGCTTGACAGTTCTGAAATAACATCGCTTTTTTTAGATGTGACGGCAAAGTACAATGGTCTAAAATTTCAAGGGATAATTGACAATTATGAAATAAATTATATTGACCTTTGGGGCGAAAACTTCACCGATTATGTAATTTCGGGAAAATTCAACACTTACATGTCAAGTGTTGAATACGTGGCCAATGTGTCAGAGTGGGCAACCGTTACCCCTTGGCTTCAGTACAAATATCAGAAACCATGGAATGTGGAAATTCCTGAACAGGAATACACGAATGAAAAATATATTACTAAATTTTCAGGCGGAATCAACTCTGATTTGAATTTTGGCGAAAACATATTTGTTACGTCAGGTGTAAGTTTTTACAACCAGAGGCTAAACCAACCATCAGGGAACCGTTCAGAATTTGAAAGTTACTTTAAAGATAGCTCTGATTACCTTGAAATAACAAATGTCAGTGTTTTTTCTCAGGGAATACTCAAACTAGAGCCTATTAATTTCACGTTAGGGGGTCGTTTCAATCATAGCAATGCTTTTGGGGGATCGTTCGTCCCACGGCTTGGATTAACATCTGCATCCGAACAATGGCATGCCAAACTTATGGTTGCCCAGGCATTCCGCATTCCCGGAGGGATAATCCCTGACAGGATTCCCTTTGGTGCCGATGATATTTCGCCCGAAAAAGCAACCAACTTCGAGACCGAGTTTGGACTCAAAGTTACTCAAAATTCATGGATTACATTGAACGCGTTTTACACCTTTTATAACGATGTAATTGTTTATGGCACAACTGATTCAGGAATTGGCACTTACGTAAACAAGGGAAAATTGGGAACCAGCGGATTTGAGGCTGAATATAGGCTTGCCTTCGACAGGATTAAAGGAGGAATATCATACGCATTCCATGAACCATTACACGACACTACATATAATTTCAGAGTCGAAAAGCACTCGCCCTACTTTTTGGGTTTTGCCAAGCACAAAGTCAATGGATATGCCAGTTTTAAACTTTCAGATTGTTTGTGGTTCAATACCAGTGCCCGCTTTTTGGGAAAACGATATAGTTTTACAGGTGTGGATACCATGGGCGCCGACTTATTGACAGAACAAGCTGAGCAATTTATTCTGAACGCCAACATCCGGTTTTCGGGACTTGCCAATAAACATATTGACCTTACGGCTGGGGTTAATAACATAACAAATGAAAAGGTTATGTTCCTTGCTCCTTACCAAAGTGGACACGGGCCTCTGCCAGGACAAGGGATTTCGTTTTTTGCCAAGGTATCATTCAATCTTTAGTCAAAACAGATAACATATTGTTAACTTTTCAATAACGAATTTTTTTTTGACTTTAACAATTTGTTTCCGTATATTTGTTTGTTCGTGGACATGTAATTCATAACCCCGATTCAAGAGAAAAGTATTAACAGCTAACCCTATACCTTATGAAAAAGATAATTTTACTTGGATTTTCCTTCTTGTTTGCCGTGGCCATGGTTAGTGCGCAAACAATCTCGCATTCGGTAGTAGCCTCAGCCGGGGCAAACCACACCGACGAAACTTCCGGAATATCAATTAGTTGGACATTGGGAGAACCCGTTATTGGCACGTTGGAATCGGGTGATGGAACCATAATCCTGACCCAAGGGTTTCAACAAGGCTCCCTTGCCGGCGATGTAATTGTTGTTCCTATTGATTTTTCAGCCGAAATTACTGTTTATCCAAATCCGGTAACCAACTACGTGAACATTAAAGTTGACGGATTAACCTCCGGAACTTTAAAGTTGGAAATCCTTGATGTGCATGGACGCTTGAGGGCTCAGCACGATAACATTACCAACGAGCATATCGTAACCATTAATGCCGACAATCTGAATTCCGGTGTGTACATGCTCCGGTTCTTATCGGGTGAGAAGACCGTTAAAACTGTTCGGTTAATGAAACAATAAAGAAGTTTTTTGACATAAAAGAGGGTGTCTAAAAAGTCCAAAAAGCACGTCATTGCAAGAAGGAACAACGAGGTAAACTTCTGATTATCAAGTAAAATAGATTACTATGTTGCATTCGCGATGACAAACCGGGAGCTTTTTAGACAGCCCCTTTTTATATTTTAGTACTTATTCTTACTAATAATTTGTTCTTTGCCTTTTCGCATTTTCTTGCGTGTAGCCGAAGCCGGGTAGCCAAGCGTGATAATTAACTGAGGGCGCTTGCTTCGGGGTATTTGCAATATCTTTTTCACCTTGGTCTCATCGAACCAACCAATCATGCAAGTTCCCAAACCTTCGTGGGCGGCTTGCAGACAGATGTGCGAAGCAGCAATGCCAATGTCCATTATCGGGAAATGGCGGCGTTTTACAAAACTGCCCACGTTGCTTGAAAAATTGGCACTCTCTTCCACAATGACAATATGTACCGGAACCTGCTTTGTCCAGTGGTTCATTCCCAGCAATTTTGCAGAAGTGGCATCGGCAATCTGGTTTTTTAATTCCGGGTCATCAACAACAATGAATTTCCAGGGTTGGGCATTACATGCCGATGGCGCCAGCCTTGCCGCTTCCAGAATTCGTTCAATTTTTTCGGGTTCAACCGGTCGGGTTTCATAGGCGCGGTCGCTTTGTCTTTTTTTTATGAGCTCGAGCATAATGTTTTATTTTGTATCGACTTTTCGGTTGATATAGCTGGCGTAATCTTTCAATATTGGTCTGTAATTCGACTCCATAAGTGCAGAGCTAATAAGGAAGTCAGCTGTTGCACGGTTAATGGCGGTAGGAATGTTGTAAAGGGTTGCAAGTCGCAGAAGGGCCTTCACGTCCACATCGTGTGGCTGGGCAGTCATGGGATCCCAAAGAAAAAACATCATATCGACCTTTCCTTCGCAAATCAGGGCCCCCAATTGTTGGTCGCCACCCAAAGGACCCGATTTCAGACGGGTGATTGAAATTTTGGCACTCAGTTCATCGCCCATTTTGTCCAAAAGGGCTTCGTTAACAAGACGACCGGTGGTTCCGGTACAAATAAGTTCGTGGTTCAACAGTTTTTCCCAGTTCCAGGCAACCCATTCCACCATATCGGCTTTACGGTTGTCGTGGGCTACAAGGGCTATTCGTTTAGTTTTTGTCATGATTGACTGGTTTTTGGGGTAAAATAAACGGAAGAGGCGAACCAAACTGTTGTCTGCCCCTTCCGTGAAAATTATATTCTGAAATTACTTAACTTCTTCAAAATCAACGTCTGTTACTTCCTCTTTCGGGTTCGCCTGAGCCTGATTTGAAGCGTTTCCGGCATCTGGTCCGGGTTGCGCATTCTGGGCATTTTGAGCGTTGTACATTTCTTGCGAAGCAGCCTGGAAAGCGGTGTTCAACTCAGCCATGGCAGTGTCAATGGCGGCCAAATCCTGGGCTTTATGGGCACCTTTCAGTTTTTCAAGAGCCTCAGTAATGGGCTTACGCTTCACATCGGGTATTTTATCGCCAAACTCTTTCAGTTGTTTTTCCGTCTGGAAAATCATGCCATCGGCCTGGTTGAGTTTATCAATGCGCTCTTTGGCTTGCTTATCCGATTCGGCATTGGCTTCGGCTTCCTGTTTCATGCGCTTGATTTCATCGTCGGTCAAGCCCGAAGAGGCTTCAATGCGTATGCTTTGTACTTTTCCGGTGCCTTTGTCCTTAGCTGATACATTCAGAATACCGTTGGCATCAATATCGAAGGTTACTTCAATTTGTGGAATTCCGCGAGGTGCTGGTGGCAGATTATCGAGAATGAAACGACCAATGGTTTTGTTCCCGTTTGCCATGGGGCGCTCACCTTGCAGCACATGAATCTCGACCGAAGGTTGATTGTCAGCGGCTGTGGTAAATGTTTCGGACTTTTTAGTTGGAATCGTTGTATTTGATTCAATAAGTCTGGTCATTACGCCTCCCATGGTCTCAATACCCAGTGAAAGAGGGGTTACGTCAAGCAAAAGA
Organism: Salinivirgaceae bacterium; assembly: GCA_037441445.1. Taxonomy (GTDB): domain Bacteria; phylum Bacteroidota; class Bacteroidia; order Bacteroidales; family Salinivirgaceae; genus JAAYQU01. The sequence goes on along the minus strand of JBBISE010000100.1, from coordinate 8,097 downwards.
ACGTCTTTTACTTCGCCGGTTAAAACACCACCCTGGATGGCTGCACCTACGGCAACAACTTCGTCGGGGTTAACGCCTTTCGATGGGGTTTTACCAAAGAAATCTTCCACAATTTTCTGGATTGCCGGAATTCGTGTTGACCCACCAACCAAAATAACCTCGTCAATATCCGATTTGTTCAATCCGGCATCGCTCAATGCTTTACGGCAAGGCTCGATGGTTGCACGGATCAATTCATCGCAAAGTTGCTCGAATTTTGCCCGCGTCAGGGTTTTAACCAAGTGCTTTGGTACACCATCAATAGCCGTAATGTAGGGCAAGTTGATTTCGGTGGTTGACGAACTGGAAAGCTCAATTTTGGCTTTTTCGGCGGCTTCTTTTAGTCGTTGTTGAGCCATGGGATCTTTGCGCAAATCGACACCTTCCTCGTTTTTAAACTCGGTTGCCAGCCAATCTATCACTTTTTGGTCGAAATCATCGCCACCCAAGTGTGTATCTCCATTGGTTGATTTCACTTCGAATACGCCATCGCCCAGTTCAAGGATGGAAATATCGAATGTACCGCCACCAAGGTCATAAACAGCCACTTTCATGTCGCGGCTTTGCTTATCAAGCCCGTAAGCCAGGGCAGCAGCTGTGGGTTCGTTAATAATACGGCGAACTTTAAGACCGGCAATTTCTCCGGCTTCTTTGGTTGCTTGGCGCTGTGAATCGTTGAAGTATGCTGGAACAGTAATAACGGCTTCGGTTACTTCAGTACCTAAGAAATCCTCGGCTGTTTTCTTCATTTTCTGAAGAACCATAGCGCTGATTTCCTGTGGTGTATAATTGCGATCGTCAATCTGCACACGAGGTGTATTGTTGTCGCCTTTAACCACTTTATAGGATGAGCGTGCGATCTCGGGTGCAACTTTATCGAATGTTTCTCCCATGAACCGCTTGATGGATGCAATGGTTTTTTCGGGGTTTGTAATCGCCTGACGTTTAGCAGGATCGCCCACTTTTCGTTCTCCATTAGGCATAAAAGCTACTACTGAGGGGGTTGTACGTTTACCCTCGCTATTGGGAATTACAACCGGTTCGTTTCCTTCCATTACCGAAACGCACGAGTTCGTGGTTCCCAGATCTATTCCTATAATTTTTCCCATAGGTGTATATGTTTTTATTGTTCGACCCAAATTTTTCTGTACGGTGGCTAAATCATCAACCATTGTGCCATGTGCCCAAGGGATGACAAATTGTACTTTTGTGGCATAAAAACACACCTGTAGGTTGACAAACTTGTTGATTTATGTCATAAAAAGAATGACAATTTGTCACCAGCAGAGAATATCAAAAGGGGTGATGCAGGGCGTGGGTTGCCCGTGAATTATACCTGAAAGCCCAGGATAGTGATGTCGTCAATTTGTTCGAAAACCTGTCCACCGTGATTCATCCACGATTCCAACCCGGAAACCAAAACTACCCGTTGCTCAGAAATTGGAAGGAGTGCTGAGCTTGCCAGCAACTGTTTTAACCCCGATGTCATTATTTTTTTTCCGTTTGGTCCACCTAGTTGGTCGGCAAAACCATCTGTGAGCATATATATTCTGTCGCCGGACTGTACTTCAAGCCTGTGTGACAAGAAGTTACTCATTCTTGCGTAGTAGGATGCAGGCATGGAATCGCCACGCACCTCAATTACATGGTTGTTTTCGTATTGTGAAAGCCGGAGATGCGCAACCTTTTCAGTATTTTCGTCACCTTTCCCTCTTCGGACAATGTACATGTGATTATTAGCACCTGCCCAGTCGTAGGTTTTTGCTTGAGAATCGATACACAGAACACTTAACTCTATCCCATCCTTTTGACGTCCGAACTCCTCGGATTGTTTTAATGCATTAATAATTAAATCCCTAAGCTCAGACAGGATATCATCGGGCTTTTCAAATCCAAGTTTACCGACTATCTCGTTTAAAAAAGAAATGCCCAGCATTGACATAAAAGCCCCCGGTACTCCATGCCCTGTGCAGTCGGCAATGACAACAATGGTTTTGTGGCGGTTTTGCCCAATCCAGTAAAAATCGCCAGAGACAATATCTTTGGATCTGAAAATAATGAAATATTGTCCCAAGGTAGAGTCCAAGGTTCGTTTTTCGGGCAAAATGGCATTTTGTATTTGTTTGGCGTATTCTATACTGTCCGTGATTTTTTGCTTTTGTCTGTCGAGTATCACATTCTGCTCAAACAACTTATCGCGTTGTGATTCAATTTCATCTCTCTGTGCCAGGATTTCCTCTTTCTGTTGCAGTATTTCTTCATTTTGGAGCTGAAGTAACCGGTTTGCCCGCCTTTTTTGAAGGTACATGCGGTAAACTACCACCAAAAAAACGATGATAAAAACAAAACCAAGTATGAATGAATAAATTACAATTCGCTGGCGGTCTTTTACAGCTTCACCTTTAGCCAGTTGCAGGTTCATAATTTCTAATTCTTTGCGGTGTTCAACACTATCGATAGCCGCCTTTTTTTCTAATTCGTAACGCAAAGATTGCTTCTCGGATTCTGTTTTGGTCTGAATGTTTAATGTCGAGTCGCGCATGGAATATTCCAGGCTTTGGTATTGGAATGCACTTTTGTAGTTACCTCGTTGAAACTCAATTTTCTTCAGTAACATTGAAGTTTTCTCAACCTGTTCGGGAAACCCAAGCTCTGATGACATTTTGTGGGCTTTACGGGCTATTTCAGCTGCCTTTTCTGTTTTTCCGGTTTCGAAATAAATCAGCCCAATTTCTACAAATGTGTTGACAATTGATTTACGGTCATTTATTTGTTGTCTTATTTTCAGACTCTTCTCGAAGTATTCAAGAGCCTCGGAATTCTGCTTCTTGATCTTCAGTAAGCTTGCAAGGTTATAATAAATGAAGGCTATCCCCGATTTATTGCCTGCCTTTTCGAAATAGGAGAGCGCTAACGTATATTGTACCTTGGCTGTATCTAAAATTCCTCGTTCGCGATTGATGGATGCAATATTGAGAAGGCAAAAGCCTGCCTCGTAGCTCATTTCCGAGTTATTTTTTACTATATCGAGGCTTTGTTGGTAGTACTTCAGCGCATTATCAAAATCTTTCAGGTTTCTGTAAATAAGTCCAAGATTGTTTAACGATTGTGCGATCCCTGCACTATCAACGGTTTCTTCCCTTAATTTCAGGCTTTTATGATTGAATTCCAATGCCTTGGCAATGTTTCCCTGGTTGCGGTATAGTAAACCCTGAAGGTTAAAGTTCTGTCCTAAGTCGTATTTTGCTTGAAGTGGTTTTTGATATTTATTTTCAGACAACAGTTTTTGCAGTGTTTGCTCCGATTGTTTCAGCAATCGAAAAGACGCATCTACATTTCCCTTTTGCATAAAGTAATAAGCAATTTCATTTTGGAACTTCGATTTGAAAAAGTGCAAGGTTGGCTTGTCTGTCTCTGCATCAGTTTTTTGTTCCTGGCTTTCGATAAAGGAAAGTGCTCTTTGCCAATAGTGCATCGACGAGTCGGGCCATTGCCAAAAAAGCGCATCGGCAATGCTGTAATATGAACTCAGGATAACTGTGTCAGACGTTGCATGTGATACGATATTTATCAGAGAATCAATATTAACCTCTTGACCCTTTGTAGAAAACGGCTGAAAAACAACGAAAAACAGGATGGCTGTTTTCCTGATTTGAGATTTACATAGTAGCATTTCGTGCTTTTTTTCGAAATGTAGGAATTTTTGTCTTCAATAGCAAGGGAAATGCATTCACAAAATTTGGATTTCAGTACAAGTCTTGAAAAACGCAGCTATCAGGATTATTCCACCGGACAAACCAAGAATTCAGGATACTTTTTAGCACCAAACGGCACAAGAATTTTAATAATTCTTACCTTTGTCTTCAATAAACATAAAATTTAACTTACACGAGTTATGAAAAATACAGCATTTACCCATTTTCATGTCGAGCTTGGAGCCCGCATGGTTCCGTTTGCCGGATATAACATGCCACTGGAATATACCGGAATTAAAGACGAACATATTGCTGTTCGTACTAAACTGGGTGTTTTTGATGTCAGCCATATGGGCGAATTTTGGGTTAAGGGGCCCAAAGCATTTGCCTTTATTCAAAAACTGACAACCAATGATGTTGCCGCGTTAACGGATGGAAAAGTCCAATACACCTGTTTTCCCAATGGAAAAGGCGGAATCGTTGACGATTTGCTGGTTTACCGCATCAACGCTGAAACGTATTTATTGGTTGTGAATGCTGCCAACATTGACAAAGATTGGGAGTGGTGTGCTAAACATGCGCACGACATGGGATTGACCGTGGGTAAAGAATTGTATAATGCTTCGGACGAAATCTGCCAGTTGGCTGTTCAAGGCCCATTAGCATTAAAAGCAATGCAAAAAATCTGCGATAAGCCCATTGAAAACATGGAATATTATACTTTCCAGAAAGTGAATATTGCCGGAATAAAAGACGCTATCTTATCAACAACGGGATATACCGGCGCTGGAGGTTGCGAAATTTATGTTGCCAACGAAGATGGCGAAAAACTCTGGAAAGCAGTTTATGAGGCAGGAGCCGAGTTTGGCGTTAAACCGGCCGGTTTAGCCTGTCGCGATACACTACGGCTGGAAATGGGGTTCTGCTTGTACGGCAACGACATAGACGACAACCATTCACCTATCGAAGCCGGATTGGGTTGGATTACCAAATTTGTTGAAGGAAACAACTTCATTGACCGCGAAAAATTGGAAGCCCAAAAAAATAATGGTGTTGACCGCCGCTTGAAAGGGTTTGAAATGATAGACCGCGGGATTCCCCGTCATGGTTACGAAATTGTTGATGCCCAAGGAAATGTTATTGGCGAAGTTACCAGTGGTACACAGGCGCCTTCGCTTGACAAAGCCATTGGTATGGGCTATGTAGCTAAGGGGTTCTGGAATGATGGCGCTGAAATTTTTATCCGTATCCGTAATAAAGATTTGAAAGCAAAAATTGTAAAAATTCCTTTTTACAAAGGATAAAAGTAAAAATATCGAATAAAACGCCAGCCTAAAACGGGCTGGCGTTTTTTTTAATGTAGCTTAAAGCCTTTAAATGCGATGGTTTGATTTATTTGCAGTTTTTTTTGGTAGAATATCTGTTTATTCACTATATTGTGGACAGCTTAAAAGCCACCAGAACAATGAAAAAAGTGCTGTTTGTTTTCTTTTTGTTTTTCGCAATTTGTGAAATTCCACACGCTGTGGGACAAAAACCCAACGTTCGGTTAGACAGCTTAGAAAGGCAACTAGAAACACTGCAACACGACACAGCCAAGGTTGACATGATGGTGCTTTTGGCCCTTGAATACCGTCAATTTGACACCCGCAAGGTTTTTTCTTATGCAAATCAGGCACTTGAACTAGCTACCCAAATAAGCTACAAGAAAGGGATTGCCGACGCCAATAACAGACTAGGCAGTTTCTACAGGCAAACCGGGGTTTACGATAAGGCGATTGATTTTTACATAAAGGCGTTAAAATTTTATGAGCAGGAAAAGGACAAAAAAGGAATGTCTTTCTGTTACAACGGAATAGGCTCCATTTTTCGTTTTCAACAACAATTTGATAAAGCCGTCGATTATCTCCAGAAAGCCCTTGATATTGCCATTGAACAAAATGACTCGACGGGAATGTCAATCTATTACCGCAATATTGGGATGTGTTTTTTTGACGAGAAAAAATTTGAAAAATCCCTGCAGTGGACACAAAAATCGCTGGAAATTGCGAAAAAGATAGATAACCCTTCCATCAAAATAGCCAGTTATCAGGCCATTGGCGATTCTTACCGGAGAGTTGGTGAACTGCTTATGGCTATCTTCTATTACACTGAGGCCTATAATATAGGTGAAAAACAAAAAAACAAGTATAGTCTGACATACACCCTGAACCGATTGGGCGAATGCTACACACAACAAAGAAAATTTAACCTGGCTGAAAGGTCATTTTTGCAGTCACTGGAAATAAACAAGCAACTATCTATAAAATATGACATTAAGGACTCTTATGGGGGATTAGCGGCCCTATATGGTCAACAGGGGGATTTCGAGAACGCCTACAAATACCATTTGCTGTTTTCGCAATATAACGACTCCATTTTCACGCTGGAAAGCACACAGAAAATTTCACAATTGGAGCAGCTGTACGAACTGGAGCAGCAACAAATGAAAATAGAAGTGCTTAGCAAAACAAACGAAATCAATTCATTGCGCATCAGTCGTCAGAGAAACATAACACTGGGCTTTGTTGTCCTTGTTTTAATTCTAAGTTTTTTCATTCTGGCTATGGTAAAAAACTACCGAAGGACGAACATAGCAAACCAATTGCTGAAATCCCAAAACAAGGAAATAATTGCCAGCAAGAGAGAAATTGAAAGTAAATCAAAGGAATTAAAAAAACTGTCTATCGTGGCCAGTAAAACCAGCAATGCTATAATGTTGATTAAACCAAATGGCCAGATAGAATGGGTTAATGAAGCCTTTACCCGCATCTATGGATACACGCTGGAATCCTTTATTGCCGAAAGGGGAATGAATATAACACGGGTAAGTTCAAACCAGGAAGTTCAACGACATTTGGAAAACTGCGTATATAACCACCAGCCCACAACATACAACGTTCAGGTTCCCTGTTATGACGGTTCCTGGATTTGGATTCAGACTACAATTTCACCCATCTGGAACCAGGATGGAACTCTGGAATGTTTTGTTGCCATTGATACAGACATTACTCCACTAAAGGAATTTGAAGCCAATTTAGTAAACATGAGCGACGAACTCATGGAAAAAGCCATAGACTTGCAACAGAAAAACGAGGAAATTTTAAGTCAACGCGACAACCTGGCCATGCTAAACGCGGAGTTACAACAAAAAAATGAGGAAATCAGAACGCAACACGACTATCTGATGATGCTCAACACCGAGCTGAAACAAAAAAATGAGGAAATTGAGGCGCAACGTGATAATTTACAACGAGCACAAAACCAGTTAATCCAATCGGAGAAAATGGCATCGTTGGGCGTTCTGACGGCAGGGATAGCACATGAAATAAACAACCCTATCAATTTCGTGTATGCAGGATCAAATATCCTGAAACGGGATTACGAAGACATTGAGTTAATAGTGAAGCAGGTAATCGACCTTGAGGCGTCAGAATCGAGACGGATAGATATTGTCAACAATCTTATCCGGTTGAACCGCGAACTAAACCTTATAGAAACCAACACGGTAATAATACAGACTATTTCCGACATTCAACTGGGCGCAAAGCGAACGGCAAAAATCGTTGAAGGGTTACGCAACTACGCCCGGGTGGAAAAAGAAGAGTGGCAACGATTCGATTTGCACAAAATTATTGAAGGCGTTTTGCAGTTGTTGATAAACAATTACAGGGATCGTATTAAAATTGTAAAGTATTACCATTCCGACATTCCTGTTATCCAATGTAAAAGCGGCCGTCTTGACCAGGCCTTCCTAAATATACTTACAAATGCAATGGAAGCCATAGATGATAAGGGTCAAATTGTGATTACCACAAAATTTGAAAAAACGAAGGTAATAATCTCGATAAAAGATACTGGCCGCGGAATCACCCCCGAAGCAATGACAAAAATATTTGACCCATTCTTCACAACCAAACCAGTGGGCCATGGGATTGGTCTTGGATTGACCATTGCCTACGGCATTATTCAAGAGCACGGCGGAACTGTCCATGTTCAAAGCCAAAAGGGAGTGGGCACTGAGTTTGTAATTGAATTACCCGTATCACGTGACATTAGTGAATAGGGTCTGCTGAAAATCTTTTACTGTTCAAACATAAATCCATAGAAGGGTATTTTGTGCCTAAAGAACATTATCCTTTAGGAATAAAAAACCGGTAGAAAACCATTATAATACACGGTTATAATCCAGCAGTGGACAATACATTTTTACCGGATTTTTGAGTTCGGGGGGCGCAAGTTGAGTTGTAGCACTAAAAAAAACAATCAGAGATCGTTGCAGGGTCAAAATGATATAATGCAACCTATATTTTATTGATATAAA
>JBBISE010000099.1:4268-13406 GCA_037441445.1 Salinivirgaceae bacterium | reverse complement strand
TAATCCCCAAATTTACTATCTTTTTTAATATGTTTTATGTGCATACCCCAGTTTTCAAATTAACTCATTTTCAAATTCATTCAGCCCAATCCGCGTGTTCCATATTCGATTATTAAGTGTTACACAGAGAACCACAGAGGCATCACTGAGTTACACAGAGTTTTTAATCATTAGCACATCAGCACATTATCGTATTACCACATTAGCAAACTTTCAAATACTCTCATTTTTAAATTCATCTCCAGACTTCTCTCTTCTTTTGCCTAATCCTTTAAAGTAAGAACCCACTTCCAATAAGGTAACACGGTAATAGTGGAATTATCCATTTTTATGATTTCCGATTCATCAAACGTAATAATTGTTCCTGAAACCACTCCCAATTCGTGCATAGCCAGGTAAAGAGCTTTTACTTCTCTTTCCTTGGTTGCAAAGTCCCCTATTGAATAGCATACTTGTATTAACAGATTGTCTTGAGGAGCATAAAAATCGGTTTCAAGGTTTCGTTTAAAGAAAAACAGTTCGCGGCCGTATCGTCGTCTCAATTCCAAATATACCATATTTTCTAACAGTTTAGATTCCTGATTTATTAAGAAGAGATTTAAAATGCCGGTATCGGAAAAATAGAATTTCTTTTTGCTTTCTTTTTCCGAAAAACTTGAAGTGTAATTGCTGATACTAAAAATAAGAAACGACTCCTCCATGTAGGAAAAGTATTCAATTAAGGTGGAGGTTCCTACCTGCAGACCTGTTGATTTGATAATATTCTTAAGACGATTAAAAGATGTTTCGTTATTCACCGATTCGGCAATTTTTTTTATTAACAATTTAAGAGCAAAATCGTTTTTTAACTTATACCTTGCTATAATATCGCCAAAAAACACTTTTTGAAATATATTGCTCAGATAACTGCGCTTATCAGTATATTTTATTGACTCAGGCAATCCTCCATTTTTCATGTACTCTTCCTGGTGTCTTACTATGTCAGTTTTTTGGTGGGAATATTCAAAATGTTCCTGCAGCACTACCCCATTAAAACCTAAAAATTCGGAAAAAGAGAGTGTCTGAATTTCTTTAAGTAATAATCGGCCACCAAGAGTTGTTGCAATATCTGACGAAAGCATTTTTGCATTACTTCCGGTGATATATACTTTGTATCCGGTATCGGAAAGGCGGCGGCAAAACTTTTCCCACCCTTCAATGTTTTGAAGTTCATCGAGGAATACAACAGGGGTTTTAGTATAAAGTTGTTTATGGGCTTCCAGTAATAAATCAAAATCGCCTGCCTGAAATTCAATGAGTCGTTCGTCTTCAAAGTTAATAAAAAGATATTCTTGCTCAATTCTTATGATTTTCTTAATTATCTGGTACATCAGAAAAGTTTTTCCTGATCTTCGTGGACCAACAAAAACATAATTTCCGGCATCATCGAATGCAATGTTTCTATTAAAAACCTCGATCTTAGAAATAAAATCTTTATTCTCGATGATGAGTTTTTTCAGGATATCCGTATTTATCATAATCCAAAGTTTTGAACAAATATACCGCTTTTATCCTGCAATCAAGACATAAATGGGCGTTTTTTTCCTGAATACGGGATATTGGTTAGCAAAAAAGAGAAAATGTGCTTATGATGTTTTGAGCCAAGGCCGTGGCATCGGTGGTATCCGCTTGCTGATTTGGTGTTCAGTCTTTTAGCCACATAGGCACATAGTTTTTCCCTTTCCATTAACACATTATCGCATTACCACATTATCAAACTTTCAAATTCTCTCATTTTCAAATTCATTCCCTCCAATCCGCACGATCCGGTTTCGATTTAAAGTTGTTACACAGAGAACCACAGAGGCATCACTAAGTTACACAGAGTTTTTAGTCATCAGCACATTATCGCATTACTACTTTTTTTTTACGATCTTCAACTTCGGACTTCCGACTTCCTGCTTCGGACTTTTAACCACATAGGCACATAGTTCTTCCCTTTCCATTAACTCATTATCGTATTATCACATTATCAAATTCATTCAGTCTTCGGACTTCCGACTTCCTCAACACATAGGCAAATGGGTTTTTCTTTGCGTCCTTGCGAGAGAAAATTTTTTTAACACTAAGGCACAAAGGATACAATGGCTCACAAAGGAAAAGTACTTCAAAAATCAAAAATCGTTAATCCTTGTTCATTATTCTCACCCACATCACCGGATCCTCCGTCTTCCCCCTTCCGACTTCCCCTAAAATTGACCAACCCCAAACCCTTTTTGACCAACAAACCCCTGTATGTACAACGGTTAGGCTTTTTTGGCGTATATTTATGGGTTAAAATCCATGGTTATGCACACTTTCCGAAAATACACCTTTCTTTCCACATTTTTGTTGCCACTGATACTTACTTTTGAAAGTGCTTTTGGGCAGATTCCTTCTGAAAACCTGAAACTGTGGTTAAAAGCCGACAACGTTGTTTTAACAGATGGTCTTGTGTCGCAATGGAATGATGAGAGTGGAAATAATTTTCATATAATACAGGCAACGGCCACAAGAAGACCACAGCAGATTCTGAATTTTATAGGAGAATATCCAACCATAAGGTTTGATGGAGTAAATGATTATCTTAAAGCAGATTTTGGTCAGGTCTTAAACCAGCCAATATCGGTTTTTGTTGTATGGAAATTTAATTCATTGAAATATCATGCTCTTTTTGATGGATACGATGAAACAAATAGATTGGTTTTTTACTTATACAATGCAAATACATTGGGGATTTTTGGTGGTTCTGTCCTTGGGTATGGCATGCCTACAAATCCTTCAAACGGTATTGTTAGTTCTTTGATATACAGCACTACACAATCAAGACTCTTTGAGAATGGTACTCTGAAAGCGAGTGGAAATGTTGGTACTGGAAAAGTGGGTGGACTTACAATTGGAGCAAGAAATTCCGGGGATCAGTGGTTTCTTGACGGTAGCATTTCGGAAATAATTTTATATAGCGCGTTACTTTCAGATACCCAACGCCAGCAAGTCGAAACCTACCTGATGAACAAATACGCCCCCCCTGTTTCCGCAGGGTCGGATAGAACGGTCAATTACGGTTTTTGCCCCGAAATACTTTCCCTTCCCAACGGTTACACCAACATTTTATGGTCAACCGGAGCAACATCCCAGTCGGTGCAAGTATCACAAACCGGAAAATATTGGGTAAGGGCCACCGACATTTTTGGAAGGGTAAGCTCCGACACCATCAATGTGACCTTTAACACAGGACATCCAACGGTGGTCGAACAAGCGCTAAACCTATGTGCCGACTCGCTTTACATGTTCCATGCCGGGGATTTTAATTCGGCAAACCATTACTCCGTTGAATGGTTTAATGGCTTTGAGGGCGACACGCTCTGGCTGACGAATTATCAGGGCGAGGTGTGGGCTACCGTGACCGATACCCTCGGCTGTTCAGCCAACACCGATACGGTGGTCGTGGTGGTTGACAATTTTGCGGCAAACTTCTCCTTGGGCAACGACACCACCTTTTGCTCGGGTAACTCCATTTCTCTCCTGGAAAATCCACTGTATGACCAAATAACCGGTGCTCTTTGGTCAACCGGTAGCACCGAAAATTCCATTGCCGTTACAGCCACCGGAAACTATGGAGTGGTTGTAACCAACACCTATGGTTGCCAGGCCCGGGACACAATGTATGTTACTATTGAGGGAATTGCCCCAACGGTCGATTTTGATATTTCGGGAATTTGTCGGTCATCGGAAGTGGTTTTTACAAACCTTTCCACCACCGATGAGTCTGACCCCATAACCGGGGTTCAATGGTTGTTCGGCGATGGCGGACAGTCAGGGGATTTTAGCCCGCACCACACCTACGTCGATGCAGGAACCTACAACATCCGCTTAGAGGTTTATGCCCAGTCGGGGTGCAACAATACATTGATAAAACAACACACCATTCGCGAATTGCCGACGGCGTTCTTTGAAACCGATACGGCTTGTGCCGCCAATGCCTACTACTTTTTCGACAACAGCATTGCCTTGCCCGAATCGACCCTTGAGGAATGGGAATGGGATTTTGGCGACGGCAACACATCGGAAGCAACCAATCCTGTAAATGTCTTTTCCGGAATAATGGATTATACCGTTTCTCTGACAGTGACGGACAACTTTGGTTGCCATGGAACCTACGATACAACACTTACCGTGGTTGGTACCATGCAAGCACCCGATGAATTCACGCTGATAGCCCCTGCAAACAATCTGATTACAAACGATACGCTTATCCATTTCTCGTGGAATTCAAGTAGCCGGGCACACTTTTACCGGTTCGAGCTGGCCAGGGATGCCGCTTTTCAGGATATGGTTTTCCAATCGCTTGTTTTCGCCACCCAAATGGACTATTCCACCCAACCCGGAAACTATTTTTGGCGGGTAACAGCACTCAACTATTGCGAAAATGGGTTCACTTCTGTTCCATCATCGCTCCAAACGGGTTTTATTCAAACCCAAAACGGGCTGGAGGCCGGATTCTCGGCCACGGAACAAATCACAGCCGACGAAAATGGGTTGATTAGCACCTGGGCCGACATGACCACAAACGGTTTTAACGCTTCTCAAACCGACGATGCGAAAAAGCCAACCCTGATTGACGCAGTCCTGAACGGTAAGCCCGCTGTTCGATTTGCGCCCAACGGGGCTGCCACCTTTCTGGAAATGAATACGATTGACCTGTCTGACCACGACTTTACGGTGGTGGCTGTGCTAAAGCCCGAGGTATTTACCCAGCCCATACACTATATTGCTTCCGGAGGGACAATAACTGTTTCCGAAGGCGGTCTTTTTGCCGGAGGAACACTGGTACCGGGCATGGGCGCCTTTGATGGAAACAACACCCTACGTTCCAACAGCAACAGCAATGCATGGCAACTGGCTGTTTTTCAGAACAACAGCCTCCTTGTCAATGGACAGGAAGTGGTGTATGGCGCCTTCTCGACCCTTAGCGGTGTAATGATAAACATGCTGGGAAGCCGCACCAACGCCCCTTCATCACAATATTTCAATGGCTACCTGGCAGACTTGCTGGTGTTCGACTACAAACTCGACGGACAGGAACTTACGGATGTGCAGGATTATCTGCGTTCCAAATATTTTCCTCCGGTCAACCTTGGCCGCGATTCCCTGCTGACGTGTGGTTCGTGCACTGTCAGCCTCACCGCACCCGAATATTTCTCAACCTATTTATGGTCAACGGGCGAAACCACCCACGAAATAACCGTATCGCAAACAGGTCATTATTGGGTCAGCGTTACCGACATATTTGGGTTCACATCCGCGGACACCGTCTACATACAATGTCCGTCTCAATCGTGCTACCCGGCGGTTACTTTGGGCGATAATGTTGTCATTCCGTGCGGGATTTGCGAGGCCGGGCTATCCGCCTCTGCTCCCCATTTTGCTTCCTACCTGTGGTCAACGGGCGAAACCACGCCAGCCATTACCGTATCCGAAACCGGCTACTATGGCGTAACGGCAACCGATGTGGACGGATTTCCTTCCGTTGATTCGGTGCATGTCCAGTGTCCCTCGGTGTCGTGCGATCCCCCGGTCGATTTGGGCGGGGATATTCTGATTGACTATGGATTCTGTCCCATTACCCTCGATGCCGGCACAATTTATTCAAATTACCTTTGGTCAACAGGCGAGACTACGCAAACCATCACCGTTTCGCAACCCGGAAAATATTTTGTAACTGTTACTGACCAATATTTTTACACCTCGAACGATTCTGTTGAAGTTTCGTATCCGCAAATTGCCCTTTCCGACACCGTTTTATGTGTGGGAACAACAGCCATTCTTAACACGGGTCTGGGATCCGATTACCAGCACTTTTGGTCAACATCGGCCATGAACGAAACCATTACGGTGTCGCAACCACAGAATGTGTGGGTTTTGGTAACCGACACGCTGGGTTGTTCGCGCACATCGGCCACCATTGCCGTGGGATTGGACAGCACAATGCAACAAGTGGGATTTACTGACAATCAGGTATCATTATGTTCGGGGAACACCATCTCCATTAATACGCCCACCCATTGGAGCTACAATTATCTTTGGAGCAACGGCGACCAAACCCAAACCCTGTCGGTAACAGAAACAGGACGCTACCATGTTACGGTAACCTCGCAAAATCAGTGTGTTGTTCACGATTCCATTGATGTTGACATCGTGGGGATTGCTCCTATGGTTGATTTTACGGCCGTGGGTCATTGTCTGGGCGACACCTTGCAAATTACGGACAACAGTTTTACCCCCGACGAAGCCGAAATTATTCGGAGAACTTGGCGTTTGAGCACCGGCGAGACATTTATAGGTACTCTGCCTCAGTTTGTCCTTTCGGTGGTGGATACATTAACCCTGTCACTGGAATTAGAGACCGAAAATGGATGCACCAACAGCGACTCTGTGCAAATTATTGTGCGTCCGGTGCCCGATTTTACGATTGATGCGCCCTCAATAGTTTGCGCAGGAAAGGAATCTCAATTTCAGGCGTTGGAAAACGATCCCCTGGTGTTGAATTGGTTATGGGATTTTGGGGATGGGAATTCCTCTTTTGACCAGAATCCTTTGTTTTCCTTCAGTACATTCGGCGAGCAACAAGTTACACTAACGGGATCAACCGCTTTTGGTTGTGATGTCATCGACACCGCAGATATTTATGTTAACAATCCCCAAATCCCTACCACACAACTGGAGCTATTGACACCGTTGGAAGGATTTGAAATTCAGACACAGATTGTTCAGTTTGCCTGGACAACACCAGAGCCTGAAATTTACACACATTATCGGGTGGAGGTTTCAAAAGACAGTGAATTTACAACGATATTGAAAGTAGAAGAAACCACGGTCAACAACATTTCTGTTTCGTTTGCAACAGTAAATGAGCACTTTTGGCGTGTAAAAGGATTTACACTATGCAATGATAGTCTGGTTTCGGAAATGGGTTCATTCCGGATTTTTTCGCCCAATTCAATCGATGGCCTTCAACTCTGGCTCAGCGCCTCGAACGTTACCACCGCAGGTGGTAAGGTGTCTCATTGGCAGGATATGAGCAACAACCAATATGTGTTAAACCAAAGTACGGCAACACGTAGGCCTCAGTACATTGCCGATGGCATTGCCGGCAATCCCGTTCTGCGCTTCGACGGTGTTGACGATTACTTTCAACAGGCGTTTGGCCAAACCTTTACACAACCCGTTACTGCCTTCGTGCTTTGGAAAACCAACAGCCTGAAGACGCAATGTTTCTTTGATGGAATAAACGATGCTAACAGGCAGGTTTTTTACTATCCAAACAGCAGCAGTCTTGCTATCTTTGCAGGAGCACAAATAAGCTACAGCAAACCAACCCTTCCGGCACAACCGCTAATCAGCACGCTGGTTTTCAACGGAACCAACAGCCAGCTCTATGAAAACGGAACCATAAAGGTCACTGGAAACGCCGGTGGAAACAGCATGTCGGGGATAACCATCGGGTCGCGTTATTCGCTGGATCAGTGGCAGTTGGATGGCGATATTGCCGAAATAATCCTCTTTAACCGCTTGCTGACCGTAACCGAAAGGCAGGAAATAGAGAGCTATCTGGCTGAAAAATACGCACCGCCCGTTTCCCTCGGACCCGATATTGTGGTCGATTACGGATTCTGTCCGCGCAACCTGCAAGTACCTTCGGGTTATTCCAATATCCTGTGGTCAACGGGCGAAACCAGCCAACAAATTGCCGTCAGCCAGTCCGGAACCTACTGGGTTCAGGCTACCGATATCTTTGGAAAGGTGAGCAGCGATACGGTACAGGTGACGTTCCCTGATTTTACACTTTCCGGTCGAAACATCTGTCTTGGCGACTCGGCCATGGTTACTGTTTTCCTGCCGGGCGACTACACTTACACATGGTCCAACGGCATGGATGGCGACACTGTTTACCTTCAAAATGCAGGAACGTACACCGTTACAGTTACCGATAATCTTGGTTGCAACACTCAACAATCGGTCGATGTTCTTGTGGACATGTTTGCTCAATACATTTCATTGGGTGCCGACACCACCCTTTGTGCCGGGAACAGCATTGGTTTATTTCACGGTGCCGAATTGGTGGAATCCTACCTTTGGAATCCCGGCAACACAGCAGACTCGGTGCTCACCATACTTGAAGAAGGAAGTTACACGGTTTTGGTAACCAATGCGCAAGGGTGTCAGGGTAGTGATACTATCCATGTTTCCATTAGTGGTGTTGCTCCGTCCTTAGATTTTGAAGCCTCCGGCTTCTGCTTTGGACAACCAACTCAGTTTACGGATATGTCTCCCATTCCCGACAGCATTGCCTCCTATTCCTGGATTTTCAACCAAACAGACACCGTGTACGATCAAAATCCGGTTTATACATTTGCATCCAGTGGATTGCAAAACATAAAGCTGGAGGTTACCAGTCCGGGGGGTTGTCAGAACGATACCACGGCACAAATTACACTATTTGATGTAGCCACAGTTTCGTTTAGCTACACTCTTCCGTGTGCAACGTTACCGGTAGAATTTATTTCTGAAGTTACCGTTCCGGAAGGCGTTTTCTTGCAAAGCCTTGCCTGGTATATTGACGGTACGTATATATCTGGCGATGAAAACCTGATTCACCTTTTTGATGTTGCCGGAGAGGTTGAGGTTGCCCTGCATGTAACAACAACCGATGGTTGTGTGACAATTCACCAACAAACCGTTTCCATTCCTGACAGTTATCCATTGCCAACCAATGTTGCCACCCTCTTTCCGGCACAAGGACAAACCGTAAATGCAACAACCTTGAATTTCCAATGGCAAGGCTCAGAACAGGCTGTTCATTACTCGCTTTATGTTGCATCGGATATTGCCTTCGATAATGTGATTTCAGAAACAAATAACCTGACAGAAACGTTCCAAACCATTACCATCCCCTCGTCCTACGACACCCTGTACTGGAAAATCAGGGCCTACAATGGTTGCCAGCAATATTTCGAAACCGAAACGGCTTTGTTCCGCTACTTCACCCTGACACAATACGGAAACCTTCAACTCTGGCTCAGCGCCTCGAACGTTACCACCGCAGGTGGTAAGGTGTCT
>JBBISE010000099.1:0-4168 GCA_037441445.1 Salinivirgaceae bacterium | reverse complement strand
GGGTTCAGGCTACCGATATCTTTGGAAAGGTGAGCAGCGATACGGTACAGGTGACCTTGTTTAATCCGGAACTTCCTTCGAATCAAGCCTTCTGCTTTGGTAGTGAGGTTCAAATAGATATGAATTTTGGCTTCGGCTACTCCTTCCTGTGGTCCACCGGAGAAACCAACGAATCCATTACACTTACCGAAGGAGGAACCTATTGGGTTCAGATTTTCGATTCCTTTGGATGTACAATAGAGCACACTTTCGAAGTAGAAGTAGATATGTTTGCCTCCAGAGCCTCACTAGGTAACGATAAAGTTCTGTGCAACGGCAACCGCATTGTGCTGGAAAGTGGGGCAGAGGAGACGGTTTCTTACCTTTGGTCTGATGGATCCTCATTGCCTTGGTTTGTCATTGACAACCACAACGAGGTCAGCGTTACGGCTACCAACATTCACGGTTGCGTAGCCATGGATACCGTTCTGGTTTCGGTGGTGGGCAACGCTCCAACCATTGCTTTTGACAACTCTACGCTGTGCCGCGGTAGTGAGTTTTCCTTCACTGATTTGTCACAAACCAACGACGGTTCAACCATTGAACAACGACGCTGGATTATTAACCAGACCGATACGCTTTTCGGAACCGAAGTGTTGTATAGCCAACCCGATACCGGCCAAATACGTGTTGAACTGATGGTATCCACATCAGCAGGGTGTTATCAGGACACAACATTCTTGACCCGGGTGAACGATATCCCTGTTGTCTTGTTTACTCCGGCTAATGCATGCGAACGTTCACCGGTGTTGTTCCAAAGCATCAGCACGGTTTCCGATGGTGAAATACGTCAGTGGAACTGGAACATCAACGACGCAATCTATACAACATCAGGGTTTATCCACACATTCACCATGGCAGGACAAGCGGCTGTAAGCCTGACGGTGGTTTCCGATAAGGGATGTTCAAACACAAAAGCAACAAGCTTTACCGTGAAGAATGCACCCACCGCCGATTTTTCCTTTGAAAGTGGATGCGAAGGATTTCCAGTCCTCTTTACAAACCAAAGCCAGGGCTGGTTGGGTTCCTCGTTGGATTATTTGTGGGATTTCGATACACAGACACAATCAACCTCTATCAATCCACAGCACCAATTCCAGGGAACGGGCAGCTATCCGGTGAAATTGGTGGCCACACAACGGATAAACCAATGTCGCGACACCATTGTCAAAACCGTGATCGTCTCGCCAAACCCCGTTTCCATACCGCTAAATGCTGCCGTATGTGCCAGCGGAACTCTTAATCTGACCGACAACAGCACTGCCGGATCCGGCCAGGCCATAGTTTCCCGAACGTGGAACATCAGCGAGGCGGTTGGCGTAATCGAAAACAACAGTTTGCACACGCATGATACGGCCGGAACGTTTGCCATGCAGCTAACGGTAACAAACACAGCCGGCTGTAGCTCGACCGGACAATCGCAACTGACACTGCACGAGAAACCAAAGGCGGCGGTTGCGGTCGCCGCTGACACGGTTTATGTTCCTGCGACAATCGCCCTTGCCTCGTTAAATACGTCGGAAACGTATAATTACCGTTGGTATCTCAATGATATGTACATCAGCGCCGAACCAACCATTAGCCAGACTGCCAGTGTGGCCGGACAGCTCCGTTTTGGGCTTGCCATTGAAACGAACCTGGGGTGCTACGACTCGGCTATACGGGTTATTTCCGCCCTGGTTCCCTCTATTGATTTGGAAGTGAAATCCATTTCGGCGGTCATAAGTGACGGACAGATACTTATTAGACCTGTGCTGAGAAACAATGGCACAATCCCGTTATCGCAGTTTGTTATGAACGTGAGATTCAACAACTTGTCTGCCTTTTCAGAGATTTTCGAGTCCACTCTCTATCCCGGAACCGAGCAGGGTTACACGCTTCGCACACGGGTTAATGCCCCCGCAAACAATTCGACAGTTTATGTTTGTATTGATGTTGTTACCATTCAGGCTGACCAGAACCCGACGAACAACGACAACTGTTTTCTGTTTGAAGATAACACCCGGATTTTTAGCCCATATCCCAACCCGGTGCGAAACGAAATTGTGTTCGAGGTGATTTCGGATGTTGAAAGCAACGCTTCCCTTTCTATTGTTAATGCGGGTGGTTTACTACTATGGGAAGGAAGTACTGCCGTGGTTGCCGGGTTAAACCGGTTGGTAATTCCAACACCTGCAGGAGCCAGTGGCGTGGTTCTTCTGAATGTAACAGTGAATTCGAAAACTCAACTGTTCAGGATATTGGTTGGAAAATGAAAAACTTACGTTGTATTAACAATTGTTTGTAAATTTTTTAACAGCCTGATATTTAAAATGCTTTTTAACCACGCTTCGTCTAGCACAAGTAATTAGTATTGTGACAATTGTCTTTTTGAGAATCGTCGAGAAAATAAAAATTTTACCACCAAGTTATACACATTAACTTCATTTTAATGGACCCAAAAAACCCCAAAATGTCAAAAACCATAGCCATAGTCGATTACGGAATGGGTAATCTCTTTTCAATCCAAAAGAAACTGCACAGGTTAAACATTTCGCACATTATAACCTCCAACCCTGATGAAATCAGGAACGCCGATAAAATTATCCTTCCCGGGGTGGGACATTTTGGAAAAGCCATGGAACAAATAAACCGGCTTGGCCTGTTCGATGCGCTAAATCAAAGTGTGTTGATTGAAAAAAAGCCCATTTTAGGCATCTGCCTGGGAATGCAGCTTATGGCAAAACATAGTCAGGAAGGCGATTGCTCCGGCTTCGGCTGGTTCAATGCCGATGTTGTCCGGTTTAAAATTCAGGATTCCGGTAAATTCAAAGTTCCGCACATGGGCTGGAACACCATAACCTGCGAAAAAGAAAGCACGCTGCTGAATAGAATTTCCCCAGGTTCGGAGTTTTATTTTGTGCACTCCTTCCATATGGTTTCGCATAATAATCAGGATGTTTTATGCAAAACAGCCTACGAACAGGATTTTTGTTCGGCCCTGGAGAAGGAGAATATCTTTGGAGTACAATTCCATCCCGAGAAGAGCCACGATATAGGCCAAAAAATGATTGAAAACTTTGTACTCTTGTGCTGAGTTTTTCTGTCCCAATCAAATTTCCAAAATTCAACCCAAAATGTTAAATCCATACGAATGTTTTGGGCAATACGCAATTGTTTCTTATGTTTGCCGTGATTTTTATTTTTGTGGGATGTTTTCCGAAAATAGGCATATTATACTAAACACCAAATCAAACAACTAACTTTTAAAACCAAAACTATGAAACAGTTTCTTTTAATGGGCGTCCTAAGCCTTTTTGTTTGCATGACTGTGGCACAAAACACTGATCCACTGAAAGTTGAAACATATAAACTTCCCAACGGGCTTACCGTTTACCTTAACCCCGATCACGCCATGCCCACCGTTCAGGGAATGGTTATGGTCAAGGGTGGATCAAAGCGCGACCCCAAAGATGCCACCGGTATAGCACACTACTTCGAACACATCATGTTCAAAGGGACAGACAAAATTGGGACAATCAATTACGACCAGGAAAAGGTATATTTAGACAGTATCAGTGCCCTTTACGATAAATTGGGAGAAACAACCGAGAAAAATCAGCGCCTGGCGATACAAAAGGAAATTAACCGCATTTCGTTGAAAGCAGCCGAATTTGCCATTCCAAACGAGGTTGATAAAATTCTGGCCGAAATGGGCGGTAAAGGCATGAACGCTGGAACCGGGCACGAATCAATAGTATATTACAACAGTTTTCCTTCGAACCAGATTGAAAAATGGCTCGAAGTCTATTACGAGCGGTTTCGTAATCCGGTTTTCCGTCTTTTTCAATCCGGGTTGGAAACCGTTTTCGAAGAAAAAAACATGTACGAGGACAGCCCCTTTGAAATTTTGTTCGAAGAAATAATACTATAATGAATTATATATTAGTCCAATATTTATCTAAAAAAATATACTCATAAGCCGCAATAGACTTAATCTCTTTTCTAGTGATCCTGGCAGCAATTCCACAGACGTACTCTTGAAGCATTTCTAAAGAGTAGAATATTCTGTTTTTGAAATCTCTTTTGAATTTCGCCCATACTTTTTCGGCAGGATTTAGTTCCGGCGAGTAAGGTGGCAGGAATATTA
>JBBISE010000098.1:0-13425 GCA_037441445.1 Salinivirgaceae bacterium | reverse complement strand
TTTATTCAAATGCAATACACTAAAAAAAAGAGGCTGCCTTTTTAGACATCCTCTTGTCCCTCTGCGCTCCGAACAACTGACTGTCATCCTGAGCGAAGGCACGAAGCGAAGGATCTCGCAAAAGCGATAGGTCACTCGACAGGAAGTCCCGTTTTTGTGTGTCGAAATTATTTTTCATGTTCGATTCATAGCATTTTAGATTTTTCCCCGAAAGATAGTAAAAGAATAGACTACACCGATTTAGATTGTGAAAATTAGGAAGGAACTGTTTTTATTCTTGCGTAATTATTGAAACTTTGCAATGCATGATTTGTACACTTTTCTTTTATATTTGCAATGTTCTAACCTTATTTAAACAACTATTTATAAAAAAAACTTATTTGACTTTAATTGTCTTATTCTTAGGCACATTCGTGTATTCCAACAACTGGCAGCCTATACAAAATGGCAAAACGTATCATTATAAACTAGATACGGCAACGGCAATTACCCATTCCATTAGGGTCGATTCAGTAGAAATTATCGGCTCCGATTCGGTTTTTTGCCTGAACCAAATAATGACAAAATGCGATACCTGCCCTAATGGCAATTATTTTGGCATTGCGTTGCGAAACCAACCCCAGTTTTTGATGCGAAAGATGACAAAAATATCCGATAACCAATATCTATTCAGCGATACAGCCACATTCGAAATCCGTCCGCATTCGGCATTGAATGATGTGTGGGTTTTCAATTCCGAACTGGGAATTAATGCCACCATGTATTTTAGCGGTGTAACCCAAGTTTTTTGGCGTAACCGACTCGGTTTAATACATTGGCCTTTCGAACGGAAAAACCATAAAAATCTCGAAAAACCACGGAATACTGGAGTTTCCCGCGCTGAATGACAAAGTTTACCGGCTTGTGGGTATAGAAGGCAGCGATAAGAAGGGCGAATGTCTTCCTAACTTTTGGGATTTTTTCAGTTACGAGGTTGGTGATGTGATTCAGTTTAAGGATGAGAATGAGGGTTGGGGTGATTCTCAATAATTGCACAAAACTACAAAAAAACTGACTATACACTCAAAAAGAATTATTAGCGATACTATTGTCTATGAATGTAGTGGTTGGGAACTTTAATTTTACTCGTATGGAAATTGGCCAAGTTATGACACCACCATCCTTGCAAACAGAATAAATCAAACACTTACCTACATAAACTCCGTAAATCATATTGCCAATAGTTTTAATAACCAAATGTATGACCTCAATCAAGATGACTCTGTTCGGGCATGGAACTGTCAATTTATTGGGCAAATAAGTGTTTCAAAGCAGAATGTGCGTTATGTGAAGCATGTTGGACCTGATGAGGTGCTTCCCGGTTATTATCCATATTTTGTAGAACCAGAAGCACAAACCGACACCTTAATACGAACTGGAGGAAGAGTAGAAGCCCTTTTCCTCCTAACCGAAGGGCTTGGAATGGATTTCAGAATGTTTTTTCACGAATTCAGAAAGGCAAATTACATGCATGGCCGCGTTCACAACGGCGATACCATTGGTTTTGCCACCCCCGATTCTACTTTCGAATACTACGCCTCGGTAAACGAATTGCCCAAAACAACCCTTTCACTTTTCCCCAATCCTGTGAAACGGGGACAAAAATTATTCTTTGGACTAAACGAGGTCGCTAATGAATACACGTTGTACGACATTCACGGGAAAGAAATTCTGCAGGGAAAAATGTGCAACAGCTTTGTTCTGCCCGAAAATACGCCCACAGGAATGTACTTTTTGGTTGGAACCACGGGCGGAAAGGGTTTTAGGGAGAAGGTGGTGGTTCGGTAATCTGTTGTTTTGTTTGGAAGAATCACAATCATGCACACAAGTGCACAAATTTCATTAAATTTATGCAGTTTAGTGCATGAATTTGATTGAATTTGTGCACTTTCTTTGTTTTTCAATATAACTTAAATAAGCTATACTACTCACATTCAGCTAAATCGCAACAACTTCTTTAAAAAACAAATACTATGATTAACGCCGAATATTTTATTGAAAAACTCGACCTGCAGGAACACATCGAAGGTGGGTACTTCAGGGAAGTTTATCGTTGTGCGGATACGGTAAACAGTGATTTGGTATCGGCTGATTTTGAAGACCCGAGGGCACTGGCAACCACCATTTATTTCTTGCTGAAATCGGGGCAAACGTCAAAGTTTCATCGGTTAAAATTCGACGAAATCTGGTTTTACCATTACGGATCGCCCATCCGTATCCACATGATTGATGCTGAGGGAAAATACTCGTCGCATGTTCTTGGACTTGATGTTGAGAAAAACCAGTCGCCCCAGGTTTTTATTCCAGCCAACACCCTGTTTGGGGCCGAGCCCACGGAAAGCCACTCGTTTGGGCTGGTAAGTTGCATGGTTACCCCGGGGTTCGATTTCCGGGATTTTGAGCTCTTTTCGTCGGACGCGTTGTGTGCCCAATATCCTGATTTGATTGACCTTATCCGCCGAATAAACAAAGAATAGGCCTGAACATGGCAGCATGAAGCTACTCACTGACCACGACCAACGTTTTTTTTAACCAACTATATTTTTGTACTTTTGAACCCAAACCGAAAGCACAAAATCCGAAATGCGTAAAAACCGTTATCAACCCGCAAGATGTCTGTTCTGGCACAAAAAAAGCCAAGATCAGGTTCTTGGGTATAATTGGCGACATGTCGGTTTGCGTTGTACCAAATGCACTATTGTATTTTATTCTTTTGTTTTTGGGTTTTCAAAGGCAGGTGAGATGTCAGAAACCACAAACATTCAGCCCTTTAGACTCGCTGAAATTCGAGTACGAGAAAACCCGCAAACCGGAAAAACGCATTGATGCCCTGTTGAAAATAGCCAATTACACGAAAAAACTGACCTTGTAGCACCACAGGAATATACAGAGAAAGCCCTTTTTGAAGCCGAAAAACTTGGCAATGACAGCATTTTGTCGAAAGTGAACATGTATATGGGCTATAGCAACTTTAGCGTGGGTTTATACGAACCGGCAGTGAGGAACTTCTCGCAACATATTGAAATGGAGAAAAAACGCA
Organism: Salinivirgaceae bacterium; assembly: GCA_037441445.1. Taxonomy (GTDB): domain Bacteria; phylum Bacteroidota; class Bacteroidia; order Bacteroidales; family Salinivirgaceae; genus JAAYQU01. The sequence continues at coordinate 10,346 of JBBISE010000098.1, read as the reverse complement.
ACCATTCGCTGGGCGTAAGCAATGCCATGGTCAATCTGGCCGCTGTGCGTATCCGGATGGAGGATTTTGAAAATGCCAAACAGTACTTATTAGAAGCGCTGAAAATGTACGAATTGCACCTTTCCCAAACACCAGACTACAGCCCGTTAGTACAACTGATTACCGTGTACAACAACCTGGGAATTGTTTTTCAGAACCAGAAACTCTATTCAGAAGCTGTTGATTACTATAACCGGGGAATAAGACTGGCTTTAGGCGTGAAAAATATAGAATCGACACTGGCCATGCTTTACAATAATCTGTGAACAACCCTGCTTGATGAGGGAAAACCCAAATCGGCACGGGAATCGTTTAACAAGTCGTTGTCAATAAGGGAGATAATCAACGACAAGCAAGGATTAGCCTCGTCGTATCGAAATCTGGCTCAATATTATACCACTGTCAATCAACGTGATAGTGCATATGCCTATCTACACCAATCGCTTGCCCTGGCAAAAGAGGTTGGCGATGCCAGCATTGAAAGCAATATCAGTGACAAACTTTTTCAGTATTACAAAAGCAAAAATGTGTACGACTCGGCCTTACTCTATTTAATCAGATTTCAAGAAATTGAATCGGGAATAAAGAAAGAGGAAACACTCAAAGAACTTTCGCGGATTGAACTTACTGCCCAGTTTCAGGAACGCGAGCATATCCGGCGTGAGGAGCAACTGAAACGCGAATTCTGGTTTTTCCTTATTTCACTTCTGCTTTTATCGTTGCTCATTATTGTAGGTATGTTGTATTTTCTTTCAAAAAGCAGGTTGAAGCGTTTGCGACTCGAAAAACTGGCCATGGAACTCCGCTCGAGCAACCTGGAGTTGAAGAAGGAGAGTCTGGAAAAAAAGTTGGAGGTCAAAAACAAAGAGCTCACCACTCATGTCATGTACAAAATTAAGCAAAACGAATTGATTAACGAAATTGCCCAAAACCTTATTAAGCAAAGCCAAAGCTTCAGAAAAGAGAATCAGGACTTTATAAATACCATTATTAAGGAACTGGAGAAAAGCCACGACGATTCGGCCTGGTCGGAGTTTGAAATTCGTTTTCAGCAGGTACACAACAGTTTTTACGACAAACTGAAAGCCCTCTGTCCCGACCTTTTGACCAACGAGCGGCGGCTTTGCGCCTTTTTAAAACTCAACATGAGTACAAAAGAGATATCATCCATTACCGGACAATCGCCCCGCTCCATTGATGTTGCCCGCACCCGCCTGCGAAAAAAGCTAAACCTGACCAACAACGACAGCTCCCTTTCCGATTTTTTGTCTTCGCTCTGAGCCTATCGGGCTGGTGCACGGATACCCCGAAAGTTGGGGCTTGTGCATTTTTGTAGATACGAATCAATGTCGTTTAGTTAAGAAAACATGCTCCGACTCAGCTCAGCATGACCGCCGTCACCCTGAGCGTAGTCGAAGTGTAGATTTAGAAATTCCATGACAGGAAACTCCCTAACTAAACGACATTGAGATACGAATTTTGATTTTGCAAAAAAGCAGGCAAAATATGCGAAGACAGATTCTTAATCAACCCCAAATAATACAAAACCCTGGCAGAAATGATGGGGTTTCGTTTTAAAAAAAAGGTGAAATCGAGACCATATTTCACAAATCGATAGTTGCAGAGCCTTTTTCCGACAAAAAAGTCGTTTTTTTCGAACGATTCTTCTATTTTTGCCCCTTCTGAAACTATTTAAACCTTAAAATAATGAGAATTATACTGTTAGCCGTTTTTGTGGCTGTCCTGGGAATGCAGGATGCCAGTTCCTGTACCAGTTATTTGGTGTCGAAAGGCGCATCAGCCGATGGTTCGGCCATGGTTTCTTATGCTGGAGATTCGCACATCCGATTTGGAAATTTGTATTTCAAACCCCGTGGGATATGGCCCGAGGGTACTCTCATTACCATCTACGATCGCAGTTCAAACAAGCCGTTGGGACAAATTCCTCAAGCCAAAGAAACCTACCAGGTTATTGGCTTCATGAATGAACACCAGGTTGCCATTGGCGAAAGTACATTTGGTGGACGTTCAGAACTGGCCGACTCAACCGGAATTATTGACTGGGGAAGCATTATGTTCCTTGCCCTGCAGCGCTCCAAAACCGCACGCGAAGCCATAAAAGTTATTGCCGAACTGACAGCTGAACACGGTTTTTACAGCGAAGGCGAGTCCTATTCCATTGGCGATCCAAACGAGGTGTGGATTATGGAAATTGTTGGAAAAGGTACCGATATCAAGACCGACAAGAAAACCAAAGAAACCTACAATGCCAGCAAGGGCAGTGTTTGGGTGGCCATACGGATTCCTGACGGTTACATCAGTGCCCATGCCAACCACTCGCGAATTACACAATTTCCGCTGGAAGACGGAGTGAAGTCAATAAGCTCGAAAAACCTGAACAAGATATTCGATCCCTCGGTGGAAGTCATTTACGCCCATGATGTTGTTGACTTTGCCCGACAGAAAAAATACTTTACAGGTTCCGATACTGAATTTAGTTTCTGTGATGCCTACGACCCACTTTCATTTGGAGCAGCCCGCTTTTGCGACCTACGGGTTTGGTCCTTCTTCAACCGCACCTGCGACGACATGGCTCAATATTGGGATTACGCAACAGCAAAAACCAAATCACCCCGTATGCCCCTGTACGTAAAGCCAAACAGAAAACTTTCACCACGCGACCTAATGAACGCCAAAGCTGACCATTTGCAGGGAACCGAGCTGGATATGTCCAAAGACGTTGGCGCCGGCCCACATGGCTTACCCTATCGTTGGAGACCCATGACATGGAAACACGACGGAAAAAAATATTTTCACGAACGCACCACGGCCACCCAGCAAACCGCCTTTTCGTGGGTTGCCCAAATGCGAAGCTGGTTACCCAATCCCATTGGAGGTATTTTTTGGTACGGACTTGATGATGCCAACCACACCGTGCATGCTCCTTTCTATTGTGGCATGACACATGTTCCACAAACCTATGCCGAAGGAAATGGCGACATGCTTACCTATGCCGACAATGCTGCTTTTTGGGTGTTTAACCGCGTTACTCATTTTTCGTATCTTTTCTACGACAGGGTTATTGTTGATATCCGTAAAAAACAACAGGAATATGCCGCCAAATTCGAAGCGTTTGTACCAGCTATTGATGTCGGCGCAATGAAGCTTTACAACGAGGACCCTGAAAAGGCCGTTCAATTTATCACCGAATTTTCGCACAGCATGGCCAATAATTTGGTTGCCGATTGGAAAAATTTCGGGAACTTTCTGCTGGTTAAATATCTCGATGGAAACATGAAACCCGAAGAAAATGGTGAATTTCTCCGCAACCCCTACGGCTTACCTGTAAGCCCAAAACATATTGACTATCCCGACGAATGGAAGAAAGTCATTATTGAAAAAACTGGCGATAAATTCCTGCAGCCCAATCAATAACACATCATTGGTTTATGTTTATCAGGGTAGAAAATCTTTCTTTCAGTGTCGATGGGCAGGTCATACTAAAAGATCTCTCCATTGACATTCCATCGGGACAGAAGTGTGTTCTGGCCTGGCCTTCCGGAACGGGAAAAACATCGTTGTTGCGATTGCTTTTTGGTTTGTCTGTCCCCACTTCGGGAAAAATGTTGTTTGACGGGCAGGAACTAAGCGGACAAAGTATCCGGACTTTGCGTAAATCAATAAGTTACATCAATCAGTTGGCCGATTTACATGCAGGAAACGTCTCCGAAGTTGTTTCCGAAATATTCTCATATCCAGCCAATGCACACATACACAATGCCGGGCAGCAATTAATTGAACTTATGCCCAGCCTGAACCTCAGCCCGGATTTGTTGTCGAAACAAACCTCCGATTTGTCAGGGGGCGAGCGTCAGCGATTGCTGTTTTTGCTTTGCAAAATTTTGAACAGACCTGTTTGGTTGCTTGATGAAATCACTTCCGGACTAGACATTGAAAACAAGCGCACCCTTGTTTCCATGGTTGCCGAATCGAAGCAGACCGTTATTATTAGTTCACACGATTCGGTGTGGCACGAAAATCCTGTTTTTCATTTCCTTAAACGCACGTAAATATGGGAGCAAGCGACATTACTTTTGTTGGAATGGTTTGGGCGTTGGCTTTGGTAATCCCCGCATTTTTAATTAACCGGTGGTTTAACCTTGGGCAGTTCAAACCCTATGTCCTATCGACCATCAGAATGATTGTTCAGTTGGCTTTTGTTGGTGTTTACCTGCACTATATTTTTGAATGGAACAACCCGTTTGTCAACTTCTTGTATTTGGTTACCATGATTTTAATTGCTGTTTTTTCGTCCATCAAGCAAACAAAAATTCCCCTGCGCCGCTTTTTGTTACCTGTTGTGTTGTCCACATTTATCCCAACCATTGCCATTGTTTTGTATTTCAATTATTTAATCATTGGCCTGACCGATTTGTTTGATGCCAAATATTTGATTCCCATTGGCGGCATGGTTTTAGGAAACTCCATGAAAACCAACATTGTGGGTTTGGAACGATTCTACGGGGCACTTTCCACCAATACCCGCGAATATTTGGTGCGGATTTCGTTTGGTGCTGACCGAAACCGGGCAGTTCAACCCTTTGTAAAAAGCAGTATTTTGGCAGCCATGAACCCCATAGTTGCCACCATGCTGACCATTGGTTTGGTTTCGTTGCCCGGCATGATGACCGGACAAATCCTGGGAGGCAGTATGCCCACCACCGCCATAAAATACCAAATAGCCATTATGGCCGCTATATTTTGCTCCAACATTGTTGGCGTGGCCATGACGCTGAAGCTAATTATTCCACGGTCGTTCGACGGTTACGATATGCCTTTGAAGGGGGTGGGAACAAACGGAAAAGGAGACGTTTTTTAACCATTCGCCTCAAGAAACGCCAAATGCGCCAGTACTACTTTTATGTCGGCATAATCGACTTTATTGCCCAGGGCTTCTTTGGCGGCATTCATGCTGGTGTCTTCCGAGTTGGAGTAGAAATTCGAAATTAAATCGACTTTTTCCTGCGGTACCAACTGGGTGACTTTAATATCGCCGGTCTGCACGTAATGGGTAAGATGCCCAAGAATGGTGGAAGCTACAAATTTGCGTTCCTCGGCAATCTCGGCAATGGTCTTGCCTCCCATAAACATCTCGTAACTTACTTCCTTACTGTTTTTTACGGGCTCTTTCGGTTTTAAATCCAGCGTTTCCGTTTTCTCGTAGGAAGGTTTTAGATCGTTGTTGGCACAATATTCCAAAACAATGGAAATAATATCGGTTCCAAACTTCTCGGTTTTTACTTTTCCCATGCCGTGGATTTTGCGCAAGGCTGCAAAATTAGCCGGTAACTGGTTGCTAATCTGTACCATGGTTTTACGGGGCAGGATGGTGTAAATGGGCAGGTTCAGCTGTTCAGCGGCCACGTTGCGCCATTGGCGAAGCAATTCAATAAGTTGCGGGTGATTTGACTCTTCATCCTCCTTTGATACTGCCTTTTGCGCTGGTTTTGATTTCATCCGGCGCCTGTCTTCAGGCGATTCAATGGCTGCCTTGGCTTTTGCTTCCAAAAACAAAGGCGTTGTAAACCCTGCAGTACAGGACGACATGCTGTCGTGCTTAATTTGCAGTTCCCACTCCATTTTCTTCCTCAAATCATTCAATGCTTTGGATACCTGTTTGTTATCGCAATCTAAATCGAAGGTGGCCAAAGGTTCTCTCAACTCGGCTTCCAATTTTGGCAAATAGTATCCAACGGCTTTGATTAACCTTTCCTGCAACACCTGATTTTGTTCAACTAACCCTGTAGCTTGGGCGTGGCGGTTTATTTCGTTGCTGAATTTCATGCCTACGTCGTAAAATCCGGCATTCAGGTTGTCAACAAACGCTTTTGCTTTGGTTGGCAGAAACGAGTTCAGAATGTTGACATTCTCCAGCACCTGTTTTTGCATTGTGTAGGCTAACTTGCGGATGTTGCTGAAATCGAACATGTCGTGCAAAAGACCTAATTGAAATTCGAACTGCGCTTGCTTTAAAACCTTTTCATCGGGTTGGTTCCGGGCTACATTTTGGTTGAAACCGGCAACGCTGTTATCGTTTTTTATGCTGTAGGTCGATATTTTAGAGCTCAGAATCATGCCTTCAATGTTTTTGCAGCGGCTAAGGGCAACATAAACCTGACCGTGGGCAAAGGCAGCTTCGGCATCAATAATGGCGCGTTCGAAAGTCAAACCCTGGCTTTTGTGAATGGTAATGGCCCAGGCAAGTTTTAACGGATACTGGGTGAAAGTTCCAATAATTTGCTCAGTAATTTCTTTGGTAACCGGGTCGAGGTTGTATCGGCGGTTTTCCCACGTCAAGGGGACTACGGGGATGGTATCTTCATCGCCATCGCACTCAACATATATTATATCGTCATCAATATCAACAACTTGTCCTATTTTTCCATTATAAAACAGTTTTTCAGGTGATATGTCGTTTTTGACAAACATGACCTGTGCCCCTTTTTTCAGAACCAACTCGTTTTCTGTAGGATAGGACGTTTCCGGGAACTCGCCGGAAAGCTTGGCATAAAAATATTCCGCTTTACCATTCAACCGTCCCAACCGCGATTCGTTTATTTGTTGCGCCTGATAGTTGTGCGTTGTCAGGGTAATGTACCCGGGATTATCGCCCGCCAGAATTCCCGCCTGAAAACGGCTGTTCAGTTTTTCCAACGTGGGCAAATCGAGGCGGTTATCGCGTACACGGTTCAGTAAATCAATAAAATCCTGATCGGACTGGCGGTAAATGTGTTTCAGTTCAACGCTGATGTACTCGGTTTTCTGAAGCGCGTGGCTTCCAAAGAAAAAGGTCGATTGGTAGTATCGGGCCAGCAAATCGCGTTCATCGTCCTTAACAACGGGCGCAAGCTGTTGCAAATCACCAATAAGCAAAAGCTGAACACCGCCAAAAGGCTTGCTGTTGTGCCGAAACCGGCGAAGAATCTGATCAATGGCATCCAACAAATCGGCGCGCACCATACTGATTTCGTCAATAATCAGTAAATCAAGGCTGCGCATGATGTCAATTTTTATTTTCGAAACCCGTTGTTGGTTTTCCTCTCCCTCGGCGTTGTGAATCTGGACATCGGGAAGGAAAAGCCCCGGCGCAATCTGGAAGAAAGAATGGATTGTCACCCCTCCGGCATTTATGGCTGCAACACCCGTTGGAGCAACCACTACGGCCCGCTTTGTGGAGTGTTTCTTGATGTAATGTAGAAACGTGGTTTTGCCGGTTCCTGCTTTTCCGGTCAGAAAAACGTTGCGTCCTGTGTACTGAACAAATTCATAGGCCAGTTTTAACTGGGGGTTTGATGAAAAATCCATGGTTTGAGGGGGTTGCACTGTTGGGAATTTGTTTTTTCAGGTAGGGTTTTCAAAGGAAAGAGACGCATGTTATGCGTCTCTACAGTATCATGTTTTCATCATTGGCTTGCATTCTCCATTATTCCATATTGGAAAAATAGCGGACAAATTGGGCACGTTCATAGACTGATGGATCCGGAATTTGCTTGTAGCTCATCAAGCCGCGGAAATCAGAAATGGCCAGATATTGTTTCGATTCCATCCATTTTTCAATACCGCTCAGGATTTCAGGAATGACTTTAGTTCCGTTTTTATACACAACCGAGCACAGTTGAACCGTCGAAGCACCTGCCAGTAAGTATTTTATTGCGGTATTTTTATCGTGGACTCCTGTGCTTGCTGAAATATCAAGACCTTTTACCTTGTCCGTAAGCATTGCCAGCCAACGGATAACCTTCCGGGCTTCAGACGGATGGCTGAATACCTCAGAAGCTGTCAGGGTAAGTTTCTCAATATCAATATCGGGTTCGTAAAACCGGTTGAAAAGGGTTATGCCCGAAATACCATCGGCTTTAAGCCTGTTTGCTAAGTATGTAAGATTGGTAAAATTGTAACCTAACTTGAAAATCAGGGGAAGTTTGGTGTTTGCTTTCAGGGCTGACAACAAATCAAAATAGGTTTGTTCGTATTCCGCTGATGGTTTGTTCTTGTCCGTAGGCAGAAAAAAGACGTTGACTTCCAGGGCGTCGGCCCCGGCGTTTTCCACCTCTTTGGCAAAACCCAGCCATTCGTCGCTGTTTTGGCAATTGATGCTTGCAATGACAGGGATTCCGGCTGCATTTTTTGCGTCTTTAATCAGGTTAAGGTAATTTTTAACACTGTTGTTCTTTGTATATTCTTTAATATAATCGCTAGCTTCGGGGTAATCGATCTGATGGCGCATAATGCTGTTTACATCGTACATTATTTGTTCTTCGAACAAACTTTTCAGCACAACGGCTCCAGCTCCTTTCGAGGCCAAATCCTTGATTTTTTCAACGCTGTTGGTCAGACCACTGGAACCGACTATAATAGGGTTTTTTAGCTTTAACCCGGCAAATGTTGTTTCGAGACTTGACATATTCTGTATGTTTTCAGGTTAGAATTTTTTTCGTAATTGGTTTATGTATAGTGTCTTTCGCCAAAAATGGAACTGCCAACGCGTACCATAGTGCTTCCGTGTTTTATGGCCAGCAAATAATCGGACGACATTCCCATGCTAAGTTCTTTGAAATGTGGAAGTTCATTTCCAAAGTTTTCTCTAATTTTTGTGTAAATTTTGTTTAACACGGAAAACTCATTCTCAATTTGGCTTTCGCTGTCGGTGAATGTTGCCATTCCCATCAGCCCCTGGAAAACAAGGTTGGGGTACTGTTTGTTCTTTGCATGGGCAAAAAAATCGATAATTTCGGTAGTGTCAAAGCCAAATTTTTCCTCCTCTTGTGCAATGTGAACTTCCAACAGAACCGCTATTTGCCGGTCAATTTTTGCAGCCTCTTTCTGGAGCTCGACCATGAGTTTTTCGCTATCAACCGAATGGATAAGGTGAACAAAAGGGGCAATGTATTTAACCTTGTTTCGTTGCAAGTGGCCAATCATGTGCCAGCGGATATCCTGCGGCAAAACAGGCTGTTTCGTGACTAATTCCTGTACTTTATTTTCAGCAAAATCACGAATTCCTGCATTGTAGGCTTCCATGATATTTTCAACAGAATGTGTTTTCGACACCGCCACCAATGTCACATTGTGTGGCATTTTTGACCGTATTTGATGGATATTCTGTTGAATCATGTGTTGTCAATTTTTCGGGTAGCGTAGCTCAAAGCCCACACCATGAACATTTTCAAGCACTACGTTGGGGTCATCTTTCAGATACTTGCGCAATTTGGTAATGAACACGTCAAGGCTGCGACCATTGAAATAGTCGTTAACACCCCAAATAGAAAGTAGCAGGTCTTCGCGTTTGACCAATTCGCCCGTGTTTATACACAACATTTGCAGCACGTCGGCTTCTCTTTTGGTTATCCGGCGAACGTCGGAACCGCGGGTAAGGCTTAGGTTTTTGTAGTCGAAAAAATAATCACCAATCTGGTAATTGCCCGACATATCTACCTCAACAGCAGCCCTGCGCTTTAAAACTGCTTTTATCCGCCAAATAAGTAATTCGCGGTCATAGGGTTTGGTCAGGTAATCGTCGGCACCCAAAGTAAACCCCTGAATTTCATCCGATTTCAACGTCCGGGCGGTTAAGAAAATGATGGGGGCATCCTGGTTCATGGCTTTAATCTGCTTAGCCATTTGGAAGCCGTCTTTCCCCGGGAGCATTACGTCAAGTAAGATAAGGTCGTACCCATCTTCGCGGTATGCTTTTATACCCAATTCAGCATCAATAACATGCTTAACTTCGTAACCCTCGTCTTCGAGAATGTCCACCAGCATTGCCCCCTCGGGCAAGCTGTCTTCAACTATTAAAATCCGCTGCTTTTTGGTCATATAGAGCCTGTTTATAATTGGCATCCTGTAAATCCGGGAAAACAGAGACATGGAAGCGATGCCATTTTTCCTTGCCTGAATTTGAAATCGTACAAAAATAAAAATTATGTTTCAACTTTTTACTTTCGGGCTATCAAATATACATCTTCTATCTGAAAAAAAATGCAACTTTAAAGGGCTCATCTATTTTTTTGAATTATTTGACAAACTTTTTGGCAAAAATTTTGTCGGTTAAACAAAAAAAGGATATTTTTGTCCGTATTAAATTAATCAACACCATTACCGGTAAGAATTACAACCGAACAGAAAACACAAACAAATACATAACCCACAAAAATTAGAACACATGAAACGCCCATGCCGACAACCGATTTTCCGACACACAAGAGCATGATTAAAGTCGGCATGAAGTTCCATATGGCCGTAAACCG
>JBBISE010000097.1:0-13505 GCA_037441445.1 Salinivirgaceae bacterium | reverse complement strand
TTTATAATTTTTCGGTTTACGGCCATATGGAACTTCATGCCGACTTTAATCATGCTCTTGTGTGTCGAAAAATCGGTTGTCGGCATGGGCGTTTCATGGTGTAATCAATAGAGCAGTCTATGTCGGTTAGTTTAGGAATATAGGTTCCAGTGATAACCTCGTAACGGTCAATATTAAACATGCATGAATTGTTGCACGCTCCCAACAAGAGAACAAAGACAGTAATTGCCAGACCCTTTTTCATAATTCTATTTTGTTTGATACGCAACTATCTCGTATTATTTCTTCATAGTTGTAAACACCACTCTTTTCTCAGCCTTGTCAATAACCTGTGGGACGTCTTTTTTAAAACCGCGGGTGTTTACCATGATATCGGTAAAGGTGTTTTGAATAAAGAGGTACCCATCCATATATTGGGTGTTCAGATTAGGAAATTTCTCGGTTTGTGCATTCACCTGCAAGGTTTCAACACCAAACGGCTCGGCACAGGTGAACTCGTCGGGTATTTCTATAACCTTATTAATCAGGTGTCCAGCAACATAAAAATTATCGAGCATTAGCACAGATTGTCCTTCGGCAAGGTGATAGATCATACGGATGTAACACTCTTTGTTAGCTCGGATGTAGAACTTAAGTTTTTCCCCTTCCGTAAAAAGCAGGTTCTCTGCTCCTTTGTTTGTCCAAATTTCAATATTTAAGTCACCTTTAATAACCCCATCTTTATTGAATGCTTTCATCCGCGAAAAAGCATCCTCGAAATTCTCGGGAAGGTATTTCGCCTTATTGTTTTCAACCCACGACATAGGCAAAAAAGCTTCGGAAGAAGCTACCACGTTTCCATCCACCTTTCTGAGTGTGGCAATTATTTTTAAATCGCTGGCTTCTTTCCAGTAGGTTCCGGTTAAAATGTAACCGTTATTTTCAGGTCCTTGAGGGACAACCCGATATCCGGCTCCCGAAACTAATTTTGATGTTAGCGACTGGTTTAACCGGTTTGAAAACTCACTGCCCATTTTAGTATCCTGATATGTGAAATTAGCCAGGGCAATTGTGGCATCGGTGGATCCCGATTGCATTTTCAGACCCTGGGCAATAAAATAACAGACATCGTCGAGTGAATTTCCTGCGCTGCGCCGGATATTTCGGGTAATTTCCTCAACCGATGATTTTAGTCCAACAAGTTTGTTTTGTTGTTCACGGACTTCGTCTGTTACGCCTCGTTTGATGGCAATAATAACCGTTTGGGCATTTTCAATTTGTTGAATCAGCGCAATGGCTTCATGCGATAAGCGAAGGGCCTGTTCGCCCTTACCACTTTTAACGGCCTCGTTGGCCAGTTTTACCTTTACCTCGGCATCGGACAACGATTTGTCGGTTTGGGCTTTGTAAATTGTATATAATTCGCTTCGCTTTGCTGTGGCCAAAGCGAAGGCTGTTTTTGATTTTTGATCGTAAACCGATTCTATCTTCAAACCTGTCAGGTTCAGCTCTGTTGAACTCGAATAGGTTCCGGTGAAACTCTGCTGGTATCCCTGTTTACCTTTGGTTACAATATTCTGCACCTCGCTTTTGACGGTAACCTGAATGTATTCAGCCAATTGACTTTTGGCATACTGTTCAACACGTTTTACAACATCAGCTGGGATTTCTTTTAAGGAATTTGCTTCCGATGCCTACCCTATAATAAATTCCGAATCTTTGTAACGCATTTTGCGCGCAGAAGGGTCGGCCCATTCAGGAACCTGGCTAAGCGCATCGAGGCAGAAATGAATTGCAATAATGGTAAACAACGTTGATACAACTAACGTCTTCTTCATATTATTTGATTTTTTGATTTTTCATTGTTTTGGAAAGCGAAAGTTACACGATTTTAATGAAAAACAAACACCCTTATACAGAATATTTTGTAAATGATTTGTTAACTGAACATTAGCCTTTAGGGGTATTGGCTCGAAATTTAAATAGCCATAAAATGTATATTAAAATATGTACTTTTGGCTTTCTGAATAGTAAGAATCAATGACGGTTACACCAAAAGATACAGCCTCGATGCTACCCGAAACCCCCGGGGTTTACCAATTTTTCGACGAAAAGGGAACCATTATTTACATTGGAAAGGCCAAAAACCTTAGACGGCGTGTACTTTCTTATTTTACTAAAAACCACGATATTGCCAAAGTGCGTGTTATGGTTAAACGAATTCATCACATAGAGCACATCGTGGTGGACACCGAAATTGATGCTTTGTTGCTTGAAAACAACCTAATAAAAAAATACCAGCCCAGGTACAATGTTCTGCTAAAGGACGATAAATCTTTTCCATGGATTTGCATCAAGAATGAGCCTTTTCCGCGCATTTTTTCGACCCGGGAATTAATTAAGGACGGCAGTGAATATTTTGGCCCTTTTACCTCGGGCTGGCTGGTACAAACCCTGGTCGAGTTCCTTAGAAAAACCTATTCAGTCAGGACATGTTCGTTAAACCTGACGCAGAAAAACATTGAAAGCCTTAAGTTCAAGGTTTGTCTTGAACACCAGATTGGAAACTGTAAAGGACCATGCGAAGCTAAACAATCCGAAAATGACTATAACCTTGCTGTGGCGCAAATCCGTCATGTGCTGAAAGGAAACATTCGCGAAGCTATTGCCTATTTTAGAACAAAAATGGAGAATGCGGCCTTACAATTGAAGTTCGAAGAGGCAGAAGAGGCCAAGCAAAAAATGCTGTTGTTGGAAAATTACCAAAGCAAATCGACCGTAGTTAACCCATCAATAAACAATGTTGATGTCTTTTCCATAGACACCGATGAGGATACAACATATTTGAACTATCTGAAAGTCATTCATGGATCCATAATCCAGTCCTACACGTTGGAAATGCGGAAGCGGTTAGATGAAACCGAAACCGATTTGCTGCAATTAGCTATTATCGAAATCCGCGATCGGTTTAAGAGTACTTCCAGCGAAATTATCGCGCCTTTCGATCCCGGAATAAAACCCGATGGCGTTAAAATAACCGTGCCACAAAAAGGTGACAAGCGAAAACTTTTAGAACTGTCGGCTAAAAATGCCCGATATTATAGGCTCGAACGGCTAAAACAATCAGAGAAAGCCAATCCTGCCCTGAAAACCGAACGGCTTCTGGCTTTGATGCAAAAAGAGTTACAATTACCCAAACCTCCCGTGCACATCGAGTGTTTTGATAATTCGAACCTGCAAGGGACAAACCCGGTGGCTGCATGTGTGGTGTTTAAAAATGCCAAGCCCAGCAAAACCGATTATCGCAAGTTCCATGTTAAGACCGTTGAGGGAATAGACGATTATGCTTCAATGCGCGAAATAATTGCACGCCGCTACTCGCGAATGTTGGACGAAAACACACCCCTTCCCGACCTGATTATTGTTGATGGTGGCAAAGGCCAGCTTAGTTCGGCATTCGAAACCCTTCAGAAGTTAGGCATAGATCAACAAGTTTCATTAATTTCTATCGCCAAACGGTTGGAGGAGATTTTTGTTCCCAACGATTCCATCCCGCTTTACATTGACAAAAACAGCCAGACACTGAAAGTAATTCAACACTTACGTAACGAGGCTCACCGCTTCGGGATTACCTTTCACCGCGATGTACGCAGTAAAAAATTCATAGAATCAGAACTGGATCAGATAAAGGGTATTGGTCCGGCTACAACGCAAAAGCTGCTGTCTGAATTTAAAACCATTGAAAAAGTTAAAACCTTGCCCTTTGATGTTCTTGAAAAAGCTATTGGCAGAGAAAAAGCGCAACTTGTATTCGCCTATTTCACCAAGTAGTTTTTTTTAAGCATTCGGCAAGACACTAAATACCCTGTTACATACAAGTTTCATCGGTTTATAATAACAATTCGCGAGAAATGAATACCCGATTTTGACTTCAGGCAAACAACGTAAACGCCTGCTGCAAGTTTGTTTGTATTTAGTATCAAATCCTTCTGACTACTGTTTTTTTCATTCAGGATTTCTTTTCCAAGTAAAGAGAAAATCACCACTTCGTCGATCCTTTGACAATTATTAAGCACTATAAAGTCATTGAAGGGGTTTAGAATGTTGATTTCATCAGTGTCGTTTTCAAAAATCCCTGTTAATTGCATATTAACAACAACATAAGCAGGATTGTTATCCACAATAAAAGTCCCGGAAAAAGTCTGGTAATCTTCCGCATTAACAACATAAGAATACTCGCCATTTGTTAGTGAAATAGTTGCATAGCCGTCCTGATTTGTAACCGCATTCTGAGAGGATTCGGGTAAGAGAATAGTAGCATTGGGTACAACAGATTGATTATGTCCTGTAACAATGAAGGTTATGTCGAATTTTGGGCCCGAATAGTTTGCTGTGAGAGAAACAGAGTGGCCTTCAATGACCACGGAAGTTTGAGCAGAAATAGGATCGGCAACAAGCGCTAAATCACTGTCGGAACCTGTCCAACCAATAAACTCTCGTCCCTGGACTGGTGATGCATAAATTTCAACATTATACAAGTCTGGATAGTTTCCGGCACCATAAACAAGGGCACCTGTGGTGTCGCAGTTTATGCTAAGAACTAGCTGAAAAGGCGTTTCCACAGGTTTTCGGATGTCTGCAACAATTCCTTCAAAAACCGTCAACGAATATGGAAAACCTTTTGGCAAATTGTACCAACTATCACCGCTTCCGCCCCACCCCATGTTGATTCGAAAAAAACCATTGTCGTTATATCCATCGCAAACTACATTGTGTCCCGAACTCCATGCAGGATCAACCACAGCAAGGTGTATTGGAAGTGCATTCTTTATGTTGTCAATCATTTTTATCCGGATAATGTCATCGCTGTATTGAGCGTCCAATAACGTAGCCTGTGTGAACCCGAAACGAATAAAAGCATCGTAGGCCTGGCTTACTTCGAATGTTCCTGATCCCTGAGGGACATAAACCGACTTGCATGCAAAACCAGCAGCGAGCGATAGTGCGGCCATTTCGTTGTTATTTAGGGTTTGGTTTGAAACAAACTTTTGCTCAATCAAATTGAGGTATGTGTTTAAGCTGTCAAAAGATAGAAATTGATAGGTTTCAAAGTCATCATCAATCCAAAACGATTGAGTGTAGTAATGATGATACCGATCTTCATTGCTGAAACGGGTTTGATTTATCGTTTGATGATAAAACAGTATTTGAGCCATAGCTGTGGCCGGACAGCCTGTTACAGATCGCGAACCATTTCTAAGTTTAATGGGGCAAAAATTGTTAAACGGTTCACCCTGGTGCCAGTGTGTTGTCGTCCAACCTCCAGTAGAGGTTGTACCAGCCCCGGGCCATTGCAGAAAGCGCTTTTTCTCGATGTTCCCCGCTAATAAGCTTTCCCACTTGTTTTTGATTTCTTTGGCCGATTTGGTTGATATTTTATCGAAATGTTCGAGAAGCAGCGCCAGATCCGCTACCAATAATTTCTCTAAAGGAGAATCCCGATCGAAGCATTCCACTTCGCTGTAGAAAATTATTGGCGATAATAGCTTGCTTGCTGCCACAACAACAAAACCATTTTTTTGCCGCCACAACGTATGCCAGCGGGTTTTTAGCATTAGGCTGGAAAATTGGTTTCGGTGTGGCATCGGCAATATCCATTGTCAAGTTGCTTTCATGCGCGAAATTTATTGCAGCAATGTGAGCCTCATTTTCTTTAATAACTACCGAAAATGTGTTGTTGCCAATCAGCAAGAATAGAATTCCTGCAATCAGTTTTAATTTATGATTCAATGTTGTTTAGTTAGGGAGTTTCCTGTCATGGAATTTCTAAATCTACCCTTCGACTACGCTCAGGGTGACGGCGGTCATGCTGAGCTGAGTCGAAGCATGTTTTCTTAACTAAACGACATTGATTTATGATTCATAGTTCTTGGTTTAACGGGTTTGAAAATATTAGTCATTCGAAAATACAATAAGGGTTCTTTCAAAAGATAATTGGCGAAAACAAAATTCGTTTTGTATATACTGCATTGTATTTTGGTTGTAGAAAAAAACATGGGTGCTGTCATTCTTATACCACCACGTCGCAAAATCAAGGTCTTCAGTCCAAAGGTTGGTCATGCAAATCAGACTTCCGCCAGCCTGCAGTAGTTTTTTAAGCATTTGAAATTCTTTGCGTGGATGATGAAAATGCTCCACAACCTCGCAACAAACAATAAATTCATATTTCTTTTCAAGTGCGCTTGGTTCGTTATAAAAATACGGATCAAATTTGGCTGTAATAAATCCATTTTCTTTCAAAAGTGCCGAAACTGCTGAATTTGAACCAGAACCAAAATCAAGACCCTTGTCTGACGGGGAAAAATGATTGAATACGTATTCAACAATGGGTCGTACAAATTCTTGATATCCCTCATCCTTTGGATTGTTCTTATGCTTTAGGTACCTATTTTTTTCCTGATCGTTGCCAGGTAGTTGATTTTGATCTCTGAAAATACCTTCGCAATGGGGGCATTGGTAAAACGACATTTTCTTACTTTCAAAAAATATTGGGGACGAAGTGCAACAAAGAGGACAAATTTGCATCTTAGACAATTTTTGCATTAGTTTATGACAAAATTAAGAGATTATTATACAAATTGTAACCCACTTTCAGGAAAAATTAATAGTTGTATTTTGAATAACCAAACAGAATAATAGCTATAATAGTGGCCTGTTAATAAAATCTACCTATTTATGAAGACAAAAACACTTTTCCTTGGTTTACTGATTGGAATTTTTAGCAAAGCTTCTGCCGATACTTTACCCGCGAATATATGGCTGATTTCCCCGATACTGCATATTCAAAAACCGGCTTTTGCTGAAGTGAAAAATGTACAAAACGAGGTTTTTAAAGACGTCGATTTGTTGAAATTAGACCAACATAACCTGAAAGATGTTTTTCCGGTATCGAATTCACCCTGGTTTAACCAAAATACAGAATGGAAAGAGATTGTTCCTGATGGCGGTAAAGTTGAAATTGATAACCCATCTTCAGAGAATATTAGTCTTAGATACGCATGCACATACTTGTGGGTTGAAAAATGGACATCCCTTAAACTCGAGTTGAAAAGCAACCAGATGCTTCGAGTATGGCTTAATGACACCGAACCGGGAGTAAAAACCAGCATAGAGTCAAATTCAGATAAACCCGGAAGATTCACTAAGGAACTAAAACTGGAACGTGGAAAACACAAGCTGATAGTCAAAACTATTCAGTTTCCAAACGATTCGGTAAAGTGGACAATGTCATCAGCTCTCATTGCCGACAGCCTTTCACTTGGTGGTATCGTGTCTTTTGAAAATAATCCGACGAACAGAAAGCACATTTCTCATATTATGCACGGTACTCGCGCAACAGGGGTACGTCTGTCTCATGATGCAAAAAATTATACAATTTCATTACGAACTACAAAACCGGGCGGTGAAAACAGCGAATCGTGGACAGAAATCCGGCAAAGCCAAAACGATAAAATGGTGTACACATTACAACATGCAAAGATATCTCAGATTCAATGGCTTCCAATGTCAAACCGGATTTCTTTTGTCGCAATTTCGGGAAAAGACCGAATCGTTACATTGCTGAATGTAGAAACCCTGACCACAGAACCCCTGTTTTCTTAAAGCGAGGATTTCGCAGGATATACATGGTCGCCAAATGAAATGTATCTAATATATAGCATTAATGAACCCGACAATTCAACTTATACTACAACAAAACAAATACATGGCATGAGAGACAGACAGGCAGGTTTCAGAAACCGAAGTTTCTTATACCGTTATGACATTAAAACTTCAGATAAAACTCGTTTAACATTTGGAAAACAAGCAACTTATCTTTATGATATTAGTCCCGACAATAGAACTATTGCACTGGGAACCAGTATTCCGGACTACACAGAACGACCATTCTCGAAACAACAAATGTACCTCATGGATATAGAAACAATGAAAATTGACACTCTTTGGAACGATAAACGATGGAGCGTAAGTGTCACTTTTTCACCGACAGGCAAGCAATTGTTGTGCAGTGGCGGCCCCTCGGCCTTTGGAAGTATTGGCGAGAACATAGGAAAAGGAAAAATAGCCAACAACTACGACAATCAGCTATATATTTACGATCTGGCAACCAAAGCCATTGAACCCATTACGCTAAGGTTCGACCCTTCAGTTGATGATGCCCAGTGGTCACGGATAGATAATTGTATTTACATCAATACAACCGATAGGGATACAAAAAGGGTTTATAAATACGATGTTTTAAAAAGGGCTTTCACACCTTTGAGTGCACAGCACGAATATACAACTGCTTTCTCTCTAGCAACCAACAGCTTAACAGCCGTTATGAATAAGTCACAGGTAACTTCACCGGGCAACTTCCACCTGTTGGATTTAAAATCAGGAAAAGCAAGAATCATTGAAAATAAGGAATCAGAGAATTATAAAAACGTTGAGTTTGGTGATTACAAAGAATGGGATTTTGTAACCTCTACCGGAGTAACCTTGAAAGGACGATTTTATTTGCCGGTACGGTTTAATCCAGAAAAAAAGTACCCCGTTATTGTTTATTACTATGGAGGAACCAGCCCTGTTGGTAGAACATTTGGGGGGCGATATCCATTTAACCTTTGGGCTGGAGCTGGTTACGTTGTCTATGTGCTTCAGCCAAGCGGGGCAACTGGTTTTGGCCAGGAATTTTCGTCCGCACATGTCAACAACTGGGGAATAACTGTTGCCGATGAAATAATTGAAGGAACCAGCCATTTTCTTGCCGAACACCCGTTTGCTGACGAAAAAAGAGTTGGCTGCATTGGAGCATCCTATGGCGGGTTCATGACAATGCTTTTGACCACCCGTACAGATATTTTTGCAGCCGCCATTTCGCATGCCGGAATAAGTTCCATATCAAGCTATTGGGGAGAAGGTTACTGGAGTTATGCCTATAGTGCGGAAGCAAGTGCCGAAAGCTATCCTTGGAATTCGAAAGAACTGTATGTTAACCAAAGTCCACTTTTCAATGCCGACAAAATAAATACTCCGCTGCTACTCCTGACTGGTGATAGTGATACAAATGTGCCACCAGGAGAAAGCATACAACTATACACAGCATTAAAAATATTGGGAAAACCTGTTGAATTAATAACAGTAAAAGATGAAGATCACCACATTGTTGGGTATAAAAACCGAATAGCATGGCACAACACTATCATGGCATGGTGGGATAAATATTTAAAAGGACAAAATGAGTGGTGGAATGATTTGTACCCAACTAAAAACTATTAAATTTGTTAAGGAGTCAGGAGAAAAAATCAAATTGATATCGGTAATCCTATGTCTGAAATTTCGAAAATAAAGAAACCGATTGAGGCAGAATTGCATTCATTTAACTCGCGGTTTGGAAAAGCTGTGCTAACCGACAGCGGATTGCTGGGTTCTGTTATTCACTACGTTCTAAAACGCAAAGGTAAGCAGCTGAGGCCCATTCTGGTCTTTCTGTCGGCTGGGGCATGTGGTAAAATAACTGAAAAGACCCACAACGCTGCAACTCTTATTGAACTTATGCATACTGCCACACTTATTCACGATGATGTTGTTGACGATAGTCACTTGCGACGCAATTTTTTTAGCATCAATGGTTTGTGGAAAAACAAAGTAGCAGTTTTGATTGGAGACTATCTTTTGGCGCGTGGTTTACTTCTTTCAGTTAAATATAAGGAGCTGGATATGCTCGAGGTTGTTTCTACCGCAGTTGATCAAATGAGCCGCGGCGAAATTCTTCAGATTAAAAAAAGCCGGCAATTAGATATCACCGAAGAAGAATATTTTGAAATAATTGAAAAGAAAACAGCTTCGCTGATTGGGGCTTGCGCAAAGGCCGGCGCTGTTTCTGCCGGGGCAAGCCCCGAGCAAATCCAAGCCATGTATGAATTTGGGATAAACCTTGGAATGGCTTTCCAAATCAAAGACGATTTGTTTGATTACCAGATTGTAAACAACACTGGTAAACCATCAGGGAACGACCTGAAAGAAAAGAAACTCACCCTTCCCCTTATTTTTGCACGAAACAAGGCTGGTTACCGCGAGCGACGCAAGTTATTGAAAATTATTAAATCGAAGAATCAAACCCATAAACAAATATGTTCTTTAGTTGAAATTGTAAGCGAAAAAGGAGGGTTCATTTACGCAACAGAAAAAATGAACGATTACCGTTCAAGGGCTTTGCATTGTCTGAATCAATTGCCTGAAAGCGATTACCAATATTCGCTGCGTAACCTCGTTGAGTTTGTCATTGATAGAAAGGAATAAGACCAAAAATCACTGCAGCAACCACTTTTCAGCTTCCTCTTCCGATTCGAAGATTTTCAGAGGCAGTCCCATTTTATTTGTAGCTTGTAAAATCAAGTTGATATAGTAACGTTTAAACATGTTGGCTTCCATTATAACACAAGCTTTTAACAGACCTTGTTTTATTGACCTTGGCAAGGCTTCATTCTCGAACCATTGTCGGTTTTTAGGGTTCATCACCCCCTGCTTCCGTATATCACCGATGTAATACTTTACAGTGTTCTTGGTTTGAAAATCAAGCAGGGCCAGAAAGCACTCCTGATATTGTTCGAACGTGCAGGAACCCTTCCATACGATTTTTCCCAACTTTTTGTCCATATCCACGGTTACTCGTGCATAGGCAGAATCAATTAACACTTTTTCCATACGATTTCAGCATTGATAGCGGCAATAAATATACAAACATTATCAATTAAATACATGTGTTAACTGCGATTACTACAACTCCATTTCTGACGAGAAATCTTCAGTTCTCTCGCCATTGGTTGCCTTTTTACGACGAATTCCTTCATTTAAGCGATAGCTAAACCCGGCAGTGAGTATGGGCATATAGGGCTGACGGTAGAAATAATCATCAAAACCCTCTCCTTGCGATTCAAATTCCCAACGGAATTTGCCCACCGGATTTCGTGCCGAAAGGGTTATGGTGCCTCGACGATCGAGTACCTGGTGTCGGTAACTGATTCCGTTCGTAAAAAAGGCACCCCTTTTCCCCTGGGCTGTTACCGACGGGGAATTGTACATGGCGTTGGCCGACAAGGTGATATTTTTTCCCAGACGAAAAACCAGGTTGGTCCTGAACGAATGGTTTATAGAGCTTGTGTTAATGGGCTGATTGTTTGTTTGCCCCTCAATATTGTAATGAAAAAAAGAATAATTTCCATCAACTTGTAGCCAATTGGTAAGGGAGTGCCTTATGCTGGCTTCAATTCCCAGTGATGATTGCTTGTTCATGTTTTCAAAGGTGTTAAGCATAACGCCGTTCGTGTCCTGCGGATTGTATAAACGCCTTACCCTTGCAATAGCGTTTTCGGTTTGCCTGTAGAAAACCGTAGCACTGGCAGTAGATTGTCCAAAGTACCGCAGATAATTTATTTCTAATGCGTTGCTAAACTCCGGATCGAGATTTGGGTTTCCCCTGTCAACGTTATAGGCATCATCGAACTCTTCGTATGGGTTAATAAATCGCATGTTGGGCCGATTAACCCTTCGGCTGTAACTTGCCATAACTTTATTGTTGCCAATGGTATTGCTAATATGCAGGGTTGGGAAAAAGTTAATGTCTTCTTTCGTGTTACTCTGATTATTTGATTTCTGCAAAGTATTAATGATGTAGTATTCGGTACGCAATCCCAATTGAAATTCCCATTTTTCAATTTTACTGCTTCCCATTAAATAAAAGGCATGGATTCCATCATTGTAAACAAAATGGTTTTTACCGGTATTAATCTGAGAATAGGGGTTTTGTGAATTTTGGTTTTCGAAGTCAATTTGCCTGAAACGTGATCTTATTCCTGTTTCTAATTTAACTACCTCGAACGGTTTTACATAATCAACCTGTATTGTTTGGTATTGCTCATCAGTCCAGGTAGAATCGTACCATTCAAAAATAGCAATGGCGGGTACTTTCTCGCTGTAATTCCTAACGTTTTCCCGATCATTCCCACCCGACATAGTTCCCATTATTTGTAACTCATGTCCATTGTCATTGAATTTGTGAAGAAAGGTTGAATTAATGTCATAGTTGTTTTCATCCTCAAATTCATCGGTTTTGGTCAAGAGAAGCTGAGAGGTCTGTAAAGCAGAATATTGAACAATCTGGTTGTTTTCAAAGTACGACTTCCCGTCGCCTAATCGCATCAGTCCATTGATGCTAAACGAAGAACGTTTCGTTATATCCACATCGTACCCCAAACGGAAATTATGTCGTATGCTCTGTTTGTATCTGGTACCATCTTCTGTTCTTGAAATTGTATCGGACAATCCAAAGGTGTTTCTCTCGGCATGGTTTTCTCCTCCGCGCCACATTTGGTTATAATCGTAACCTATTGTTAGAGAATGGATTTTCCTGCGATAGCTGAGGTTTACTGAAGCATTATAGCGGTCTCTGTTTCCCGCGCTGATATCAATTAAACCATTCAGTCCTCCTTTTTCATCCCTTTTAAGAACGATGTTTATAATTCCGGTAAGTCCATCTGGATCGTATCGTGCCGATGGATTTGTTATAACTTCAATGTTTTCAATACTCGATGCCGGGATTTGCTTCAAGGCATCATTTCCACTCATAGCCGTTGGTTTTCCATCTATAAGAACAGTAAAATTGTCGCTACCACGGAGTTGGACGTTTCCCTCGTCATCGACCTCGAAACCCGGTGTATTTTCAAGAACCTCAACGGCAGTATTTCCAACGGCATTGGCATTTCCGGCCACCTGGATAACCTTTTTATCAATTTTATAAATAATTTCATTCCGACGATCGGTTACCGTGGCCTCCTGCAACATAATTGCCGAAGGATTGAGTGTAATAGGCTTTAATGTTACAGTTGGGGTTTGAGGGTTAATCATTATCCCGTTAAGTTTATATTTTTCGTATCCAATGAATTGAACAACCATTGAGAAGCGTCCGGGTCTTTGAAGCTCAATTTCAAAGTTACCAGAAGCATCGGTAATAGTTCCTCCGGCCATTGAACTGTCGCGTTGACTGTAAAGCACTACGCTAGCGTATTCAACAGGTTGGTTTTCTGTGCTTTCCAATATTGTTCCTTTAATAAAAAATTTCATCCCGGCGGGGATTTGGCCTTGTTGCGGTTGCGGGAACATCGGGGCTGTAATGGATAGAAACAAAAGACTGAATACGATAATGCTTTTTTGCATACAATTGCTCTTTAAGGTTGATAAAAATTTTGAACACCACATAGACTAAAAAAGTGCCGAAAGGTTTATTTTTTATGTCCGACGGGTTGTGTTTTTTTGGAAAAAATGAATTCGCAAAGATAAATTAACAGCGAAACGTCATTATTGTTCATTGGAATTCAACATTTTAATGATTTGGCAACCTGTTCTGACTGCCGCAAAAATAGAGGAATTTTTTTCATATGTTTATATTTTCGGTTAACATTGATATTCAGTTGTTTAATTAGTTG
>JBBISE010000096.1:0-13575 GCA_037441445.1 Salinivirgaceae bacterium | reverse complement strand
TTAGAAATTAATCTCCAAATTTAACTTTTTTCCTAATGCGGATTTTGGGTTTATATTCTCGTTATGTATTGACTATCTGAACATTGAGCCCCTACGGGGCTCCGATTGACAGGGGGCGTTTCTTTCCCCCGGGTTGCCACCCGGGGTTATTCACGTGCTCGTAATTTTTTCATCCAAGGTCACGTGGAACTCCTTCGTCGTTTAACATTCAACCCCATTCGGGGTTGGGATTGCCCGGTGTTTGCTCCATAATCATGCTCTTGTGTGTCTCTTTTTACTACTTGTGGGAGTTTCATGAGTTATCGTGTTATCTGGATTTTCCGGATAGTAGTTCCGGTTATAGTGTTTACAAGGATTACATAGAAACCATCGGGGAATGATTCTGTATTGATATTCAGAGAATTGGAAACAACATTGTGAAAAAAGACCCGTTTTCCTGTGGCATCGAAAATCTGGCATTGCATCATTTCGACTGTCGATTGAATGGTCATTTCAGAGGATGCAGGATTTGGAAAGATCTTTACCGAAACCTGACACGGACTTCCCATCGAAGTGGTCGATGATAGCAAGGTAACCGGTATTGTAACATTTTCATCAATTACTTCCGTTTCGCCCGAAACGGTAATGTACCCTTCAAGGGAAACCTGATAGTTGTACACTCCCTGATTAATCTGATAGAAAGAGTGTTTGTTGTATGGATTTGGCGCTTCGTCGAGTGTTACTAAGGCATTTTCCAGCGGATTTCCCTCGGTGTCGGTTACTTCGAAGAATATTTTATAAAACTCTTTAGACAGGTTCCACTTCAACAGAAAACCAGCCCAATGGTCGGAGTAGAATAGGGTGTTTTCAATAAATTGCACGGTATCGACAGAAGGACCCACTGCTATAACCATTTCATTATCAAGAACTATGGCATCTTTGTACTCAACAATAGAGTTGATGTTTTGGCCATGCAGGGCAAACGCTTTTTCAAAATCGCCATTCTCATCCAATACAACCTGAAACATGGCCAGGCTGTTGGTTGGACTTTCGGCATTTATCAGTTTATGACCTTCGAAATAGAGGGGTGTGTAACTGTCAAAACCGCCACCAATAAAGATTCTGTTGTCGTTACTGATGGATATGTTAAAACAGCGTGATGAAAATTCACTTCCCATGCTTCTGAGCCAAATAAGTTCAAACTCGCTGTTTAATTTTGCCACATAGCCATCCTCAACACCGTAGGACATGGGAGAAAGGCCGTCTATGGAAAAATTCGACTCGGAAGTAAAGAACCCGGCAATCAGGATATTGCCTTCCCTGTCGGTTTCAATGTCGGCAATGTTCTGATCCTGAGTGCTTCCAAAAGCAAATGTTTTCGAGATACTTGCATCTTCAACGGACATTTTTACAAGGCCAATCCAATCGTAGTAACCCTCGCCCTCGTAAGGCAGCACATCATTGCCAACATGGACTGGTTTTGAATATTGGAAAGCAAAAACAATAGTGTCGTTAATCGCCTCTATTGCTCGAGGCATCGACCATCCGGCATCGCCCTCGGGCACAAAATGAAATTGAGTGCCCCAAACAACTGAACCCTCGGAACTTAGTTTTGCCAAAAAAGTCAGACTTCCCCACCCCTCCTGGCTATAAGGAAACTGTATTCCCTCGATCTCGAATCCGACATTGGAATATCCTGAAATGTAAATATTATCTTCCTCATCGACAGCTACTTTGGAAACGGTCAGTTCATGATACTCTTCGTCTGGGTTTATTACTTTAAACCACAGAAGGCTGCCATCGTTGCCCGAAAATTTTGCTACAACACCCCGGGACGTCCATTCCATATCGGGTTGGTAAACAGTTACTCCGTTTATTTCAATGGATTCGTTCGATGATGACCATCCGGCCAAAATAATATTGTTATCGCTATCCTGAACAATGTCATAAAAGGTGTCATAACCATCGCCGGTCATGGTTGAGTGCCAGAGTACGTTACCCTCAAAATCCATTTTAACAATCAGGGCGTTGCTTCCAAGGTGGTTGGGTAAGGTAATTCCGTTAAATTCGGCACCTAAGAACCAAAAGCCCGTAGCAATCATTGCTTGGTCATTTTTTATAATTTTGTTGAACGTAGTTGTTTCGTTACCAACGATATGTTTTGCCCAATCGGCTTGCGTGTGCTGAGCTTTTATGGCAACACTCAAGGTTGAAGCCAGCAAAAACATGATAATGGTACTTTTAATTTTCATTTCTCTCCTCGTTTTAGAATTTAAGGAACATGGAAGCAGGGAAAACCCGCCATTTTGTTCTTTGCAAAGGTCAGTCCAGCAGAAGGAAAAGAAAAATATTTGGCCGGCACTTTTATACAACCGACTACAAAAAACGGTGCTACATTTCTGCTACAGAAAATGTCAACAAACAGTATGTGTGGGATTTAAAGTGTGGCAAGAAATTCTATCAACCCAACTTCCGAGTTGGTTAAATCGAGTTTTTTGCGCAGCCGGGTGCGGGCAACTTCGATACTTCGAAGCGATTGTCCGGTAATGGACGATATTTCTTTTGATGACATGTTCAATCGCAAAAAAGCGCACAACCGTCTTTCGTTGGGCGAAAGGTCGGGGTTAATGGTATTTAGTTTCTCGTAAAATTGGTTGTGTACCTGGTGAAAACGCTGCTCGAACTCGTTCCACACAGTTTCTTCCTGCGTGTCCTCCAATTCTCGGATAATTTCGTTAATCAGTCCCTGGTTTTCTTTCTTGAAATTATGGCTGTTGGCCATTAGTTTTCCGGCAATGCTATTAATGAGTTCGTTTTTGCGAATCTGGTACATGACATTGGTGGTCAACTCTTTGTTTTTCATTTCAAGTTCGCGCAAAAGGGCCTCGCGTTCGAGTTCAGCTTTCTCCGATGCCAACTGTATGTTTCGGTTCAAAAGGTTCAACCGGCGTAACCGGCTCTGCGATAAAAAGAAGAGAAGTCCTAAAATTATTACCAGCAGAACCAGAACAATGGCTATTAAAAAATGGCGCAAGGCTTGACGGCGTTGTTCAACCTGCTGGATTTTCTCCTTTTCCTGGTATTGCGAAATAATTTCCATTCGTGTAAACTCACGCAACGTCTCTTCGTTGGTCAACTGGTCGGCGTATTTTTTAAACAGGATATGGTATTTTAGAGCCGAGTCGGCATTGTTTAACACCTTGTATGTCTCGAACAATTTCTCGGTTATTCCCGAAATTATTGGGGTACTCCCAACCTCTTCGGCTAAGGTTAAGCCCTGATAAAAACTTGTCAGGGCCCGATTGTAGTTTTTTTGCATGTAAAAGAATATGCCCATCATTCGGTGCGAAGCAGCTTCGCCTGTTCTATCGTGCGATTCAATGCGGATTTTCAAAGCTTGTTCCATATTGTGAATGGCATCGGCAGGGTTTCCCCTTTTCATATAACTGCTTCCCAGGTTGTTATACAACATGGCCAGATTTCTTGATTGTCCCGGCATTCGCCTGGCAAGGCTAATTCCACGCTGATAATAATCAATGGCCTGGTTGTAATCTTCCAGGTTTTCGTAGGCAATTCCCAAATTGTTGTATATGGAAACTATTGCCTGTGGGGGAATGGTGTCGCCCCGCTTTTGCGATAGATCAGAAAAGGTTTGAAAAGCTTTGTTAAAATACTCCTTTGACTCTTCGAATTTGTGCAACTGAAGTTGAATGCCTCCCAAATTGACCAACGCCTGGGCTACTCCCTCGGACTTTCCCAGTTCCTGGTTCAAATTCAGGGCAGTATAAAAGTTTTTTACCGCCATGTCGAACAAACCTTGCATAAAACAAATATTGCCTGCATTCATGTAAGCCAGAGCCAACAAGGGTTTGGACTTTGACTCTTCCGCTACCATTACTGCTTTTTCGGCATACTGGAACGAGAGTGGCAAATCGAGAGTATAGTACGATGACGATATTTGGGTAAGTAGAGAAACTTTCGAGGAATCGTCGCGCACCGACTCTAACTTAAAGTGCAATGAATCAATCACCTGCCTGTCTTGTGCCGGGGAATCGTAAAAATTGCACAAAAAAACAACAACGACGATTAGCACAGACAGGTTGATTTTCATTTCTCTCTGGTGTTCAATGATTGTACAAATATAGGCAAACCCAACAGAAAGTCAACCCCCCATACAACATAAAAAAAAGGACGGAAACCCTTTGCATTTCCGCCCTCTTTCTTCACGCTGAATTGGTTATAATACCCAAAGTGCGTATATGTTCAATGCTTTCGACTCAAATTCGTCGAGGTACAGGTATTTGTCAACAATTTTGCGCTGCTCTTCGGGCAGGGTTTGAATCCATGTGTTAAGGTGCTTCTGATCAATTGCAAACAACATACGGATGACTTCTTTCTGCTCGGGAGCCAATTTCTCTATTTCTGAAATAGCCGGGGATTTTGTTCTTAATGAATCGCCCAACAGTTTTGATATTTCAGCCCTAAGCTCGGTACGTTGGTAACGTTGAAGCACATCCATAATTTCCTGAAGCACCATGTATGCCATTTGTTCTTCACGCATATATCCGTTTTCAATCAGCGGATCGCGTTGCATAACAAAATTAATTTCCTGAATGGCGTTCATGGCTGCAAGGCGGGTTATGCTATCGGCTGAGACCATGTCGCCGGTTCCATAATACACTCTGAACAAATTGCGTGAAAAGTAATCAATGGGCAAACGCTCCAAAGGCAATACTTCAAACGAACGTTTCAGGGCTTTGGCAGCTTTGTCGCGTTGTCCTTCCTTGTTGAGTTGCTCAGCCAAAAGGGTAAATTTATCGCGCAATGACACAACCCGCAATGTCCTTATCTCTGTCCATTCGTGATACACATCTATATTGTTCAGGTTGCGGTACATGAATTTCTCCATCAAATTTTCATAAAGAATGTCGGTGTTGATGCGCGAATCGTTGGCGGTTTCGTTCTTCACTGGAACCAATCTGTATGCAAATCCCTCGTTTTGAGAATAATTTTTCAGCGACGCGAAAGTTCCCATGCCCACCGAGGTGAAATAAATGGGACGTTCCCATTCGTTGTTGGCAAAAATGTCCAACATGGCCAGGTCGGCTTTTCCAATAATGTTTCCACTGATGGTAAACACAATATTATCGACAATTTTTGCCGTATCTTTTGGATGAACTGTACCTGAGGCAATGGCCTTCTGCTTGTCAACCGGAATAATAAACCTACGGGCAGGCAAATAACTTTCGCCATTTTGCAGCTTGGCAGTACGGCTGTCGTCGGTCACAAACCGGACGGCAAGCTTCAATGGCAGTGGTGCCGAGCCAATTTGATCCTGAACACGGTTGGTTTCAGACTCGAGTTGTTTAATACGTTGGCTGTCAAATCCATATTTTTTGACAGCATCGTCTTGTGTAAGCATTCTTGCCAATCCAAGCACTTGGGCTGGAGTAATATCCCCTTGCTGTTCGCGGAGTTGTTTCCAGGTGGCATTTTCGGTTTTGGGGAATTCACTTTTTTCAAGAACCGAGATAAAAAGAGCGTAAAATGCAGCATAGGCGGGTTCTAGCTCTTTCTTCGATGCTTCATATTTTTCATTCAGGAACATCTCTTTCCGTTCAAAAACGTAAATCATATCACGGGTTCCCATGACATATTTTTCCGGATCCATTGAAAACTTAACCGGGGTGCTTTCCCAAACCTGACGGCGCATTTGGTCAATATACCAATCGGTGCTGAGGTAGGGTAAACAGAGCACCCGTACATCGGTACGGATTCCTTCAACTTCCTGGGCGTACCACAAGGGGAATGTATCGTTATCGCCATTGGTGAATATCAAGGCGTTTTTTTCGCATGATTGCAGATAGTTATAGGCAAAATCGCGTGCCATGTAACGTCCCGAGCGGTCGTGATCTTTCCAGTTTTCCGAACCCATTAAAACCGGAGCCGCCAACATACAGGCCGATGTGGCCACAACTGCCGATATTCTCGAATTGGCAATTTTCTGAATCATTTCATACAACCCCAGAACTGCCAATCCAATCCAGATTGTAAAAGCGTAGAACGAACCGGCATAGGCATAGTCGCGCTCCCTAGGTTGCAACGGTGTCTGGTTCAGGTAAATAACAATAGCAATCCCTGTCAATACAAACAACAGAGCAACAATCCAAAAATCCTTGTTGTGCCTGAAATAGTGGTAAACCAACCCTAATATCCCTAAAATCAGGGGTAGGAAGTAATATTTGTTGTTGGCTTCATTTTTCCACGAATCGGGCAAGAGCGCCTGATCGCCAATACGGGCATTGTCAATGAATGATATGCCGCTGATCCAGTTGCCATTGCTTAGCTCGCCATGTCCCTGAATGTCGTTTTGGCGCCCCACGAAATTCCACATGAAATAGCGGAAATACATGAATCCCAACTGGTAACTTATCAGAAATTTAATATTTTCGCCAAACGTGGGTTTAATTCTGGTTTCGGGTTCCTGACCATAGTTGAGGGTAATGGGCCTTCCTTGAATGTTTGCCCAACGCTTATATTCATCAACGTGCGATTCGCTGGACGAGAACATACGGGGGAAAAGCATATAAAAACGGTCATCGTATTGAATTTCAATACCATTGTTGAAAGGCAAATATTTGCCGTCCTTTTGTCGATAGGAAATTTTGTTTGTGCTGCTCAAACCCGGAGCTGAATATACCTGTCCGTAAACCAGCGGTCGATCGCCGTACTGTTCTCGGTTCAGGTACGATAAAAGGCTAAACATCTGTTCCGGATTGTTTTGATCCATGGGCGGATTTGCATTCGAGCGGATTACTACCATAGCGTAAGAACTGTAACCCATAATAATGACGGAAGTTCCAATCAGGACGGTGTTGAGCACAACTTTTTTCTTCTTGTAGCTGTAATGGATTCCCCAAATTAAACCACCAATCAAAAGAATGGCAAAAAGGACAACGCCGCTTTTGTAGGGTAATCCAAAACCGTTGACCATGGCAAGCTCGAACCACGAAGCCATTTTTACCGTGTAAGGTATAATTCCGTACATAATTGCCCCAAGAATCAATCCCGAAATCAGCAGGGCAGCTATTAATCCTTTGGTATTGGGTTCGTATTTCTTGAAATAATAAACAAGCACAATGGCCGGAATAGCCAGCAGGTTAAGCAAGTGTACCCCTATGGAAAGCCCCATGAGATAGGCAATTAAAATCAGCCATTTGTTGGCCGAAGGCTGATCGGCCACGTTCTCCCATTTCAGGATTGCCCAAAAAACCATGGCCGTAAACAACGATGAAAAAGCGTAAACCTCGCCTTCGACCGCTGAAAACCAAAACGTATCCGAAAAAGTATAGGCCAACGATCCAACCATACCGGCACCCAGAATGGCCAATGTTTTTCCAAGTTCTTCGGGATTTTCAGGATCGATCATTTTTTTTGCCAGGTGGGTAATGGTCCAAAACAGGAACAGGATAGTAAATGCACTGGCGAGGGCACTCATGGCATTAACCATGGTGGCAACGTCCGATGGCGATGGGGCAAACATGGAGAAAAGCCTGGCTATCATCAGAAACAAAGGGCTTCCCGGAGGATGGCAAACCTCTAACCGATAGGCCGATCCTATAAATTCGCCACAATCCCAAAAACTTGTGGTGTAGGGAATAGTGCTCAAATAAACATAGGCTGCAATGGCAAAAGACAACCAGCCGCCTATTAAATTCAATTTCCTGTAGTTCATCTATTTTGTATTTTGATTTTCAGTTCAATTAGCGGGGCGAATGTACGAATTATTTTAGGGATTATAAAGGAGTTTGGATATTTTTCAATTCCCAAAAAGCCATATGTATTTGTCTTTGAGCGCATTACAAAAACCTATCCGGATCATTTTTAAGAAAACTTTAATATACGGGGAATTAGCGCCGCTTTTTTCTTCCGTTGCTTCTGTTCGTTTTTTTCTTGCCAGCGCCTTGGCTTTTGCCTCGTCCTTTTTTCCCCGAATAAAAGTCATTATGACGTGCAGGCCTTTGTACATTTTTGCCCACGTTCTCGAAATCGGCGGCCTTATGGTCGCTGTAACTCTTAACCAATTCAAAATCAAGTTGTTTTTTTATCAGGTTGGCCCTTACAACCCTAATCCTTACCTTGTCACCCAAGCGGTAAACACGCTTGTGGTGTTCGCCAATAAGGCAATATTCATCTTCATCGAAAATATAGTAGTCGTCCTCGAGTGATTGAAGAGGGATCATTCCTTCGCATCCGTTTCCTTCCAGTTCAACATACAACCCCCAGTTGGTAACCCCGGAAATAACCCCGTTAAATTCCTCCTCGATTTTATCTTCCAGAAATTCGACCTGTTTGTATTTTATGCTGGCCCGTTCAGCCGACGTTGCCAGTACCTCGCGTTCGTTGCAGTGTTTGCATTCGGTTTCGGTAGCTGGCAGGGCAACCGAGCGTTTCCCTTCCAGGTAGCGGGTCAAAAGACGGTGCACCATCATGTCGGGGTAACGACGGATGGGGCTGGTAAAGTGCGTATAAAAATCGAAAGCCAAACCGTAGTGACCAATATTGTTGGCTGAATATTCGGCGCGCGCCATGGATCGGATAGCCAGGGTTTCAATGACATTTTGCCAGGCCTGACCGGAGCTGTTCACCATCAACCGGTTCATTGACTTTGAAATTGTCAGATTGTTGGTTGTGTTTATTTCCTGCCCAAAACGCTTCACAAATTTGGCAAAACGTTCCAGTTTGTCCTGGTTTGGTTTATCGTGAACCCGATAGACAAAGGTTTTTGCCTTACCTCCGGCTGCAAATTTCTTGTTTATATGCGTGGCAACAGTTCTGTTCGCCAACAGCATAAATTCTTCTATAAGCCAGTTGGCCTCTTTGCTCTCCTTTTGATAAACGCCTGTTGGTTTGCCGTTTTCGTCTAGAATGAATTTCACTTCGCTACGGTCGAAATTTATGGCACCCTCTTCGAAGCGTTTTTTTCGCAGGTTTTGTGCAAGCCGATGGCAAAGGAGTATTTCCTGGGCCAAATCGCCCTGTCCGGTTTCAATCCTCTCCTGCGCTTCTTCGTATGAAAACCGGCGTGCCGATTTAATAATGGTTCGTCCCAGCCAATAATCAAGGACATTGGAATTGTCGTCGAGGGTGAAAACGGCCGAATAGGTTAGTTTTTCCACGTTGGGCTGGAGTGAGCAAATTCCATTTGACAGTTTTTCGGGCAGCATAGGCACAACCCTGTCAACCAGATAGACACTGGTACCGCGGGCAAAAGCCTCTTTGTCAAGCAGTGTACCGGGCTCTACGTAGTGAGTAACATCGGCAATGTGAACACCAATTTCCCAGTTTCCAGTGTTCAGTTTTTGTATTGAAATGGCATCGTCAAAGTCTTTGGCGTCGGCAGGATCGATGGTGTAAGTCAGGATATTACGAAAATCGCGCCTTTTGGAAATATCTTCGGGCGTAATACCATGCGACATTTTATCGGCCACGTTTTCAACTTCCCTGGGAAATTCATAGGGTAACCCAAATTCAAACAATATGGCATGCATTTCCACATCGTGTTCGCCTGGATTTCCTAGCACTTTTTCAATCTCGCCAATGGGGTTATGGGCATTTTCGGGCCAGCGGGTAATTTTCACCACTACTTTCTGCCCCTTTTTGGCCTTGGTCCGTGTTACCTCCGATTTTGGAATGAAAATATCCACAGGAAGGGTGCCGGAGTCGGGTACCAAAAAGGCAAAATTGGGTGATACTTCGAGTATCCCCACGAAATGGGTTTTGGCCCTTTTCACAATCTCAAACACTTCTACTTCGGGCGTTCTGTTTCGCAGACCGGCAAAGACAAAGGCTTTTACACGGTCGTTGGGGAGAGCGTGGTTTAGATTTGTGTAGGGAACAGAAAACTCTTCGCCTTCGTCGGTTGTAAGTGTGGCCGGGCCCCGACGGTTAATGGCTATGATGCCTTCAATTACGCGCTTTTGTTGTTTTGCGCTATATCGCCCGCGGTCAACAACCTCAATTTGCTTTGTGTCGCCGAGGTGTTCCAACGCGGCTATTACCATGGGGCGCAAGGAACTATCATCGAGCTTAATGCCCTTGGCAACTTGTTTGTAATTGAATATTTTTTGCGGATTGGCGTTAAAAAAGTCCAGGATAACCTGGTTCAGAGAAGCGGGGTTTTCGGCCTCTTTCTTCGATTTATTTTGTTTTGATTTGCTCATTCGTACTGGTTTCTAATAGATTAGAAGGGTAAAAAAAATGGAGAAAAATCCACACGAAAAACCGGCAACAATTTGCCATAACGTGTGTTGGTTAAGGTACATGCGCGCAGAAAGAGCTACTCCACTATAAATCAAGGCCTGAAAAAACAAACCCTCGGGGTTTCCCTGCTGAAAAAAGGCCATAAGGGTTAGCAGCGCTAAAATTCCTCCAAAGCCAATTCCATGCAGGGATATTTTCCACCAAACATTGACAATGGCGGCTACGGCCACGGATACAAAGGCACCCAGGATGAACCCGCTTAGAAAGCTTGGAGCGTTCAGGTTGCGTAATGTGTAAAAGGAGAAAAAGTAAAACACGGACATGATAAACAGGGGAATATACCGCTCCTGCCGTTCGGACATTTCCAAGGTTTTAATGCTTTTACGAAACCAGTAAATGGGAAACATCAATAAAGGAAGTCCTATAGTACTGGAAATTACAATGATGTAAACCGCCTGATGCCCTTCAGCCGGAAGTATGGCCGCAAGCCTGGAGTGTGTCAGCAGAATAAAAATTCCGGCTATTGGCATCCAAAAGGGATGGAATACCAGCGATATGGCTCTTGCAATATGTTTAAGCATAAAAATCCGTGTTAAATTTCTTTTCGCAAACGAGCCACCGGTATATTGAGCTGTTCGCGGTATTTGGCGACTGTTCGTCGCGCAATGTTATATCCTTTGTCGCATAGGATTTGAGTGAGTTTCTCGTCTGTTAATGGCCTTCTTTTATGCTCACCATCAATGCATTCCTGCAGAATTTGCTTTATTTCGCGGGTCGAAACCTCCTCGCCTGAATCCGTTGTCATTGATTCGGAGAAAAACGACTTCAGCGAAAGGATACCATACTCAGTTTGTACATATTTTGAGTTGGCAACCCTTGAAATGGTAGAAATATCGAGGCCTGTAACATCGGCAATGTCTTTCAGGATCATAGGGCGCATCTTACGTTCATCGCCAGTCAGGAAATATTCCATTTGATAGTGGAGGATGGCTTCCATGGTAACCATCAGTGTGTCTTGACGTTGGCGGATTGCCTCGATAAACCATCGGGCCGAATCTAATTTTTGCTTTACAAAGGTTATGGTATCTTTCTCGGATCGAGTTTTGTTTTTCCGGTTGTGCGAGAAATCTTCGAGCATCTCAGCATAGGTGCGGCTTACGCGCAGATCCGGCACATTACGCGAATTCAGCGAAACCATGAGCCGTCCGTTGATGGTTTCCAAAATGAAATCGGGGATAATGGTTGACATGTCCCTGGTCATGGGGTCGTTAAAGGAAGTTCCCGGTTTTGGGTTTAGATGCAGAATTTCATCAATGGAATCGCGCAGGATTTCTTCATCAATAGAAAGCCGGCTAATTATTTTGTCGTAATGTTTGCGTGTAAACTCGTTAAAATAATGGCGTATTATTTTATCTGCCACTTTTACCTCCTGCTTTGAATGATCGAGCCTTTCGATTTGTAATAGTAAACATTCCTGCAAATCGCGGGCACCAACACCAGGAGGATCCAAATCGTGCACTATTTTTAACGCCTGGTGCAGTTCGTCCTCAGTGGTTCGGATGTTCATGGTAAACACCAGGTCGTCAGCTATTTGTGAGAGTTTCCGGCGCAAATATCCATCTTCATCTATATTCCCAATAAGATATTCGGCCAAATCGCGTTGTTTTTCGGTCATGTTTCGCCGTAAACCCAACTGGTCAATAAGATATTCGTGGAAAGTAGTGCCTCCGGTATAGGGTATTTCGCGTTGCTCGTCGTCCTTTGAATAGTTGTTTGTGGTAAGGCGGTATTCGGGAATATCGTCGTCGTCGGGCAGGTAGTCTTCAATGCTAAATTCATCGGAATAGCTGTCGTCAGAATCGTTGTCCGGATCGTCTTCATTGTTGGGTGCTTCGACGGGGTTATCTTCGGGATATTCGTTCTCGCCTTCTTCCAAGGCCGGGTTTTCTTCAATCTCTTTTTTAATTCGTTGTTCGAGTTGCAACAGAGGTATTTCGAGCAGCTTAATCAATTGGATTTGCTGCGGCGACAGTCTTTGAAGTAGTTTTTGTTGTAGTTTCTGGTTTAACATTTTCTTTCTGCTACGTTGTTGAAAGGCCTTACAGGCCGGTTGAATCAACTATCTGTTCTGTTAGTCTCACTATCGGGGGTTAAAGATACTATAAATTTTCAATTTGTTTTCTTTTGCTAACTGAATATTGATCACCTGAAAAGGAAAACAAGTGTAACAAGGGTTTGTTTTGGAATACGTGCAAACAGCTAAGCCTGGGGAACGAATACGGAAGAGGCCGTCTGATAAGTTACAAACCTACATTTTTGCGGGAAAGTACGACTATGCAATATCCTAATGGCCAAACTCAATATGTTGCCTCACTCCCTTCGCTATAACACATTGGTAACTTTTTTAGCCTCTTTTCTGTAACCCCCAAATTCACCGGGAAAACCGCAATAACAGCGCACACGGATATCCTGAAGGAAAACGCTTTTTTGCCATTTTGAATTAAAAGAGTTTGCGCTCTTAAAAGTGAACATAGTCTAATCAAATTAACAACGACAATCTACAAACGAATATATTATTGAACGGTATAGTATTGATTATTTGACTGTCTATATTGCAATTATTGTTTATGTTGTTTATTTTTAGCCTTTTTTATACATACAAAAAAATATTCATCAAGGAATATATTCCATTTAGTTAATTGTTATGTGCATTTGTTCGACCAATCACTTAAAGTTATTAACACGTTGTAAACATCATTAAACAAGATTTTCTGTGGTTTTAAAACCACATGTATCTCATTTACTAGCTTTTATCGTTTCTTGTACATCCAGGCCTAGTGCCTCCATACTACTTGAACGAATCCAATAGAAATAATAAATCCGTTTTTCGTGTAATTTAGACCCCGTTAACAATCGGTTAACAAATAGTCGGTCGATATTCCTCTGTGCCCCCCAAAAAATAAACCAGATTCAGACGATTATTTTTTACCAATCAAATACTAAACCTACAAACGTAATCCTATGAAAATATCTGCTCTTTTTATGGCCTTGTGGCTTTGTGCATCCTTAATGTTTGCGCAACAATACTTTTCACCTTAAATCCGCAAACAAATCGCTTGAAAAAACGGGAAGTCAAGTAATATAAAGGCTTACAAGACTTGCCCGTTTAAAGGATTTTCACTAATTTAGGTGAAAAATTCATCTTGGCAGATGCAAGTTGCATATTCTAACTCAGACATAAAAATTTTTGGCGGATTAAATTTTGTTGACCACATAACTAACAACCACGCCATTTACAAGACAACCACCCAGGTACTTGGTAATCGGGGAGAT
>JBBISE010000095.1:0-13676 GCA_037441445.1 Salinivirgaceae bacterium | reverse complement strand
CTAATTAAACAACTGAATATCAATATTAACCGAAAATATAAACATATGAAACTATCATTGGCCTCAACAAAACTTTTAACCTCATTTTGAGGTTTCATTTTGGCTTACGTTGCCATGGCTCTTCCGGTTTGACAGAGCGGGGAGAAGCTTAGTTTTGTCTTGATTTTTTGTAACTTTTTGATCAAGCAAAAAGTTAGAAGGATTAAAAATGCAAGGTTTTTTTCTTTGTTGAGTCAAAAACCATTGCATTAAGATGTATCTGTCTTGCTTCTATATTACTAAATATCAATACATTAATGAATTTTTAGCAGGCTCCAAATACTTTTTGGAAAATTTTGTCTTTAACTTTGTCGGGAATCCGGTCGAACCTGTCCATGTTCTTCAAACTTACCTATTCTAAACAGGAAATTTCACTGGCACTCAACCCCGTTTTCTGCGATATTTGGTCAGTTGACACGCCCATTCGTTTTAGGAATTTGGCTAAGTCCAGTATCTTTTTTCGGGCATCTTCCTTCTGGCGCCGTTCTTCTTCTTCTCTTTGCTTTGCTTTTTCTTCTCTTTGCTTTGCTTCTTCTTCTCTTTGCTTTGCTTCTTCTTCTCTTTGCTTTGCTTCTTCCTTCTGGCGGCGTTCTTCTTCCAATTGCGGCAAAAAATGTTGCTCTGCTTTTGCAAAACCATCCAATTCGGCAGTGTCCAGTGAGTTTTTCAGGTCGCGGTAATACTTCAGACTGTCTTCGTAAGCCTGTCGGTCGGTTGGGTTTAGGTTGTGGAACTCGGCTATTTTAAAGACCTTTTGAAATATTTTATCCTTTATTTTCTCGGGGATTCGGTCGAACCTGTCCAAATTCTTTAATACATAAAGCCATTGATCCAAGCGGGTTTCGAGTTGGTCAATAGTTTTGTCGAAGTTAGGAATCTGGACAAAAATATAGTTCAGTTTGTCGTAAAAAACCTTTTGAGTGGTTTTATCAAAAAGTTGTACGCGATTAACAATTGGTTTTAGTTGGTCATCGTCGTCGAAAGTGAAATCGAGAACGGCAACGGCATAAACGGCTTTAAGCTGATAATCCCAGTCTTTGCCAATCTGCGATTGTTCCTGAATTGGAAACGTGGAATAGAAAAGCGTTCGGTCTTTGAAAAATTTCTGTTTGGCCTTTTGCATTTCCACAATGAACTTTTCGCCCTTCTCGTTGTCGCAGTATAGGTCAAAGACTACACTTCTATCCAGTGTTGTTTGCCCCAGATGGTCTGTTTTCTTGTATGTCAGGTCTTTAATTTGGATATTTTGTTCCAGAAGGAGTTGATTTAAGAAGTCAATCAACAAGTCTTTGTTGGGCTCTTCGCCAAATATCTTTTTAAACCCAAAATCAGTAAATGGGTTGATGAATATTTTGGGTGCATCCGGATTTTTTTTCTGCGACTTTTTCATTCCATTCAAATTATGCTTACAAAAATACGAAAAACGGTTGACAATGTTTTGTTTCTGTCGAAAATCTGTTTGCATGCAGGGCCTGCTG
The DNA here is from genome assembly GCA_037441445.1 of Salinivirgaceae bacterium. Taxonomy (GTDB): domain Bacteria; phylum Bacteroidota; class Bacteroidia; order Bacteroidales; family Salinivirgaceae; genus JAAYQU01. The sequence goes on along the minus strand of JBBISE010000095.1, from coordinate 12,159 downwards.
AAAAAGTCAATCAAATATTTTTTTGCTAGGTTTGTTTTTTAAGCAAACACTAAACTACGGTCAACATGGTTTTTTCATTGTTGAGTCGAAATTCCTTGCATCAAAGACTATAAAATTCCATCCTAAGCATATCAATATTAGTAGAATAAGAGATTTTCAGCAGCCCCTATTTATAAGACAGCACTCTTTTGGTAGATACGGTACTCAGGCTAAGCCGGAGAAAAGAACGCCGTGCGCGCGTTGTCCTTCTCTGCAATTATAAAAAATGAAGGGGAAGACCACTTCTGGTCAACCCCTTTTCTGTTGTCTGGTTTTTGTCTTGGTTTACTGCAACGGCTTTACCACTTCAATCAGTTCGGGTAAGTCCATTCCAATTTTTTTCAGGTGCTCCAAGGTCGGGATTCCGTTTTTGTTCCATCCACGACGGAAATAAACAGCATCCAGCAGTTTTTCGTATTGTTCTTCGCGATATTTGCGCAATGCAACACGTTTCTCATCGGTGGACATTTTTGTTGGATCCAGGCCTAGTTTGTCAATCAACTGCTTGTCGTACCGTTCTGCACGCGATTCATATTCCTTGTTTGTAACTGGTCCGGCTGCACGGTAGGGTTGCGCGTCGTATTTGCGTGTCCCGTATCCACGGCGGATGTTCATTATGCGCTGGAAGTTATAAACTCGCTCCGACATGGTAATAATGTCCTCTTTTTTAAAGTCGTTTCCTGTAACTCCTTTGTAGATGGCAACATAATTATCAACATGCTCGGGGACCTTGTTAGGCTCTTCGTGTGTGTGGTTGTCGGCAGGTTCAACATCGTTCCAGGGGAGTTTACACAATCCCTGAAGGCCAAACCAGGTTCGGAACATGGGGAAATAGTGTAAGGCTTCGGCTTTTTTCTCGAACGTGGGGATCATGTTATTAACCATATCCATGAAAATCAACCAGGCTTCATCGTGCTGTGGACCTTTGTTGGTCATTGCGTAACCACCTTGTTGTGCCAGAGATTCTTTCGAAACGTACTGCGAGTATTCCAGGTTTTTGTTTACCATGCCAATATCATCAAGGAAAGCGCGGTCGGCACCATGTTTTTCAACCAACCAGTCTTTGATTTTCGCAATTCCCTGACCGGCAATTTTTCCAAAACCTTCGTTGCGTGAAAGTTGGTGCAATACTTCAAGAGCTCCAGGCCCATTCCCAAAGTTAAGTTCAATTCCACCGGTCATCTCTTTTGTCAGGATTCCGTTTTCGTAACATTCCATCAGGAATGCCATTAATGTCCCCCATGTAATGGTGCAAACGCTGTAAGTGTCGCAATAAAAGTTAAGTTCAATAATAATATCCGGATCGAAAATCCCGCAGTTAGAGCCCAATCCGGCAGCGTTTTCGTATTCTGGCCCGTCAACAATAACAGGTTGTCCCTTGTAAGGTCCTGTTTTAGGCAAGAAATCCTTCACCCCTTTGGCGCACGACATGTTACAGCCTAACCAACAGCCGTCGGGAGTACCCTGGGCAAATTTTGCTTTCCATACTTCAGAGTGAATTTTGTGTGCCTCGGGGTGTGATCCGTATTGGAAGTTATGTGTAGGCAACAAATCGTAGTCATTCATAATTTCCATTAAGTGTGCAGTCCCTTTTGTCCGCATCTCGCATTGCGAGTCGTCAAGTTCGCGCATCTCTTTATTGAAACGCTGTCCACGCTCGCGGATAGCATCCATGTCGGCTACTTTGTTCATATCGCCTGGAACACCAGCCACTTTACAAACCAACGCTTTAATTTTCTTGTTGCGGAAAACGCTGCCAATGCCACCTCGCCCGGCTTGTTTCAGGCGTACTTCTTTTTTCTTTAAATCATAGAAACTGAAGTTTAGTGAACCAATAAGCGAGTGATCGGATCCAGTCCCGGCTGATACAACGGCCACGTTCATTTTATCGCGTTCGTTGTTGGCATACATTTCCGTTAAAACTTCAGCCAATTTATGACTGTCAATGGGTTCCATCGGAGCCTCGAAAATTTCAACTTTGTTGTTTATGGCGTCAATGAAAACAATGACCTCGCTATCCGCTTTTCCTTGAATTTCAATGGCATCGAACCCTGCAATTTTCAGAAAGGGGCCGAAAAATCCGCCCACGTTGCTGTCCATAATAAAATCGGTGGGCGATACGGTTACCACCAACGATTTTCCTGTTCCCGAATACTGGGTTATCCCGCTGATTGGACCAGGGGCAATAATGATTTCATTCTCGGGATCTGTCCATTTTGTTGTAGGCTTGGTGGCATCCCAAAGCAGACGCAATCCGTATCCCTTACCCCCAATGAATTTTTCTTTCATTACGGTGGGTACGTCTTTGTCTTTAATGGTTTTATCACCCACGTTTACGTAGAGGATCTTATCGGTATATCCCCGATAAAGTTCCTTTTTGGTGTATTTCCACTCTTTCAGCAATTTTCTTGCTTCCTTCATTTTTTGAATATCCATACCTATATTGTTTAATTGTTCTTTTCTCCGGCAAAATTAGGAAAAACCAATGGTAAAAACATGATAATTGTCTCTTATTCAATATGCAAAATAATACATATTGCTTTTATCTTCTATTTTGTTTCAGGTTTCTGAAATGCGATGTTTATGTTAGTGCGAAAACAAAATTGTCATTCTTGTGTTGAACAAGTGCAAGTTTGTAAATATGTTTGTTTATTATTGCAAAAAGAATTGTTCATGATTGAATATTTGCCGCACTTATTGCTTCTGCTAACTGGCTTGGGTCTGACGCTACCACTTTTTCATAAGACGTTGAAAAAGAGGCTGTCTTTCATGTTATCTATTGTTTTGTTCGCGATATTTTCAATTCTTGTTGTTCATATCGTCGATTTAGATGTCACCAACTTCAAATTGTTAACATTGTCCTACAATATTATACCCGGGGTGACTTTTGATTTTCGCATTGATGGACTGAGTATTATTTTTGGTTTGTTAATCAGCGGAATAGGCACTCTGGTCTTTGTATATGCAGGGTACTACATGTCAAAGTACGACAGACAAGGCTATTTCTTCTTCTATCTTTCCCTTTTTACCTCTTCAATGTTGTTTTTGGTTTTTGCGGACAACCTTATGGCGATGTTCATTTTCTGGGAACTGACCAGCGTAATGTCTTTTCTTTTAATTGGTTTTGAACATCAATACGAGAAATCGCGGTACGCCGCTTTGCAGTCTTTACTCATAACCGGGTTTGGTGGCCTTTGTTTGCTTTTCGCGATTATCCTCACAGGGCAGGTTTATGGGACATATTCTGTTTCTGCTCTGATTTCACAAGGGGCAAGCTTTGTGGATCATCCACAGTATAGGTTGATATTTGGGTTTATATTGTTGGCGGCATTTACCAAATCGGCGCAGTTTCCTTTTCATTTTTGGTTACCAGGGGCAATGCAGGCACCAACGCCCGTCAGTGCCTATTTACATTCGGCTACCATGGTCAATGCTGGCATATTTCTATTGTTGCGCATTCATCCCTTTTTCGGGGGCACTCCCGAATGGAAATATGCTTTGGTGCTAATCGGCGCTATTACTATGTTTGTGGGGGCTTTTTTTTCCATGGGGCAAAAAGATTTGAAACGTATATTGGCCTTTACAACCATCAGCGCATTGGGGACAATGATAATGCTTTTGGGCGGAGATTCTGAAATTGCTGTAAAAGCAACTCTTGTGTTTTTCATCGTTCATGGTTTGTACAAAGGTAGCTTGTTTATGGTTGCCGGCATTATTGACAAAGGAACCGGAACCCGTGATATTTCATTGTTATCGAAGCTAACGCGTGTTTTTCCGCTAACCTCTGTGGCCTCGGTATTGGCCTTGATTTCCATGGCAGGTTTACCTCCGATGCTGGGTTTTATAGGGAAAGAGCTAGTGTATGACGCAAAATTACAATTGCCCGGTTTGGGTTGGCTTATTCTTCCGCTTGTTATTGGTTCCAATGTTATTATGATTACCATTTCGCTTACCATCTTTTTTGACATCTTCGCCAGCAAAGCCGATAAAAAACCAGTGATGGTGAAACAGACCGAGAGGGAATTTTCATGGTACTTTATTCTTGGACCTGTAATTCTTGCTTTTGCCGGCCTTTTCCTGGGGTTGGTACCCGGATTACTCGATAATTTGCTGGGTAATGCCCTATATTCAATACGAAGAGAAGTTATTGATGTTAACTTGTCCCTTTGGCATGGCTTCAACGATGCCCTGTTGCTGAGTGTTTTAACGGTCTGCACCGGAATTTTGGTTTTCCTTTACCGTTATCCCATAACTGCTTTTTTTGTGAGGCAAATAGAACATCTGAACCGCTTTCACATGCCCACTATCTTTATAAAAGTCATGAATTTTTATTTGAATGTAGCAGCAAAAAACACCCGTCGTCTTCAGCATGGATATCACCGGCTGTATTTAATTACTTTCTTTGTAATTACCTCGGTTATGACCATTTTTATGGTCGATTGGGGTTCGTTATTTGACATCGGGTTTTCCATTGAAAGCTCTTCGAGTAAAGCGGGGTTGCTTATTTTAATTATTATAGCTTCATTTGCTGCAATTTATGGTGTTTTTTCCAATTCACGGTTGTCTGCCATTGTGGCCTTGGGCGCAGTAGGTTATATTATTGGGCTTATTTATTTGCTTTTTGGTGCCATCGATTTGGCTATTACCCAGTTGCTGGTCGAAACCGTAGTAATGATTCTCTTTGTCATGGTCATTTATTATTTGCCCAATTTCATGATTTATTCTAAAACCTCGACCCGTGTCAGGGATGTTTTTATTGCTCTTGGTGTTGGCGTCATGGTTTTTTTTGTAGTTCTCCATGCCCGTTTTATTAACCTTCATAGCCCGATTTCTGATTTTTTTGCCCAAAACAGTTTAACGGAAGCTCATGGACGAAATATTGTAAATGTTATTCTGGTCGATTTCAGGGCCTTAGATACACTCGGAGAAATTACCGTACTGGCACTGGCTGCGGTGGGTGTATATAGCCTTTACAAGTTCAAGGTCAAACAATAGTTGTGTTTTATTTTTAAAGTACCCTTTCAGAAATAATTGAAGAAATGAGAAATATAATTCTTGAAAAGATTGCCAATGTGGTTCTGCCGATTATGCTTTTAGCGTCGCTATGGCTTCTTTTGCGTGGGCACAATTATCCGGGAGGGGGCTTTATTGCAGGCATTATTGCTTCAACCGGGTTCATTTTTTATGCTATTGTTTTTGGTTCTCGCAGGGTGAAGCGTTTTATTCGTATAACAACTATTCAGCTCATGGGTTTGGGTTTACTGGTTGTATTTTTTACGGCCATTTTGCCCTTCTTTTTCCAGAAGCAGTTGCTTACAGGATTATGGCCCGAATTTCAAACATCGTTATTTAGCTATTTAATTCCCGGAACGCCCGTTGTATTCGATATAGGTGTTTTCCTGGTTGTCATTGGGATGATTTTGACCATTATTTTTTCGATTATGGAGGAACTAAAATGGAATTAGCCATTGCAATTTTTATTGGACTGCTCTATGCTTGTGGAGTTTATTTGTTGTTGCGCCGAAGCCTTGTTAAAGTAATCCTGGGTGTCTTTGTCCTGGCAAATGCCACTAACCTGATTATATTTTTGGCCGGTGGAATAAAGCGCAGTGGAATAGGGTATATTCCAGAGGGATATGAAACCGCTGACATTTCCCAGATTAGCGATCCCTTGCCACAGGCTCTCATACTCACGTCTATCGTTATTGGACTTGGAATCTCTGCCTATATTTTAGCGTTAAAATACAGGTATTTCGAGGAAACCGGAACCCACGATCTTGATCAACTCAGCAAAACTGACCAACGATGATTATCACATTACCTATACTCATTCCTTTTTTGTACATAGTACTCTCGCTACTTTTACAAAGTCCTAAGCTGAAGACAGTCTTTGCGGTGGGTTTCGCTTTACTTAACCTAGTAGTGTCCGTCATAGTTTTGGTACAAGTGTCCTCAATGGAAATGCTGGTTACCCAGGCGGGTTCGTGGCCGGCACCCTATGGAATAACCCTTGTTGCAGATCGGTTCAGTGCCTTTATGTTGGCCGTCGCGGCTTTGGTTTTTATGACGGTAACACTGTATTCAACACAATCTGTTGACAAACAAAGGCTTGATAACGGTTATTTTTTCTTTGCGTTTGGCATTCTAATGGGGGTAAACGGAAGTTTTCTGGCTGGTGACATTTTTAATTTGTATGTATGGTTCGAGGTAATGCTCATGGGCTCTTTTATTTTGGTCAGTTTTGGGGGAGAAAGACCTCAGTTGGAAGGAGCAATCAAATATTTGATTCTTAATCTCATATCCTCGTTTTTCTTTATTGCCGGATTAGGATTGTTGTATGGAACCATGGGCAGCCTGAATTTTGCCGATTTGTCGCAAAAAATAGCCCAGTCTGTCAATAATAACAACCTCATTTATCCATCTTTGGGTTTGTTTGTGGTTGGATTTGCCATAAAGGGAGCCTTGTTTCCCTTCTTTTTCTGGCTTCCTGCCTCGTACCATACGCCTCCTCCGGCAGCAACGGCTCTCATGGCTGGTCTTCTCACAAAAGTCGGTATTTATTCATTGATTCGTGTTTATACCCTTTTCCTGAATTACGAAACAGGGGATTGGACAACACTCATACTTTGGCTTGGATTGCTTTCCATGGTTGTTGGCGTTTTTACTGCCACTTCGCAATACGATTTTCGGAAGATTCTTTCATTCCACATCATCAGTCAGGTTGGATATGTTGTTGTTGCCCTTGCATTTTCAACAACCTTAGGTTTAGCCGCGGCCATTTTCTTTTTGGGCCACAATATGCTGTCAAAAACCAATGCATTTTTGGCCGCCGGCTGGGTACATAAGCGTTGTGGAACTTTAAATATCAAGGAGTTGGGCGACATGTTGCGCAAAAACACTCTGTGGGGGTCTTTGTTTTTTATTTCGGCCTTCAGTTTGGCAGGCTTGCCACCATTGAGTGGTTTTGCTGGAAAATTCCTGGTTATTATGGCAGGCATTGAGGCCGATTATGTTTACGTGGCCATGATAGCTTTGTTTGTGGGATTGTTTACCTTGTTTTCAATGGTGAAAATCTGGATAGAGGTTTACTGGAAGCCGTTCCCGGAAAACAAAGAAATTAAGATGTGCCATGATAACCCTGTTTCAGGGGAAGGTCGCATGGTGGCTGCTTCCGTTATTTTGGCTCTTTCAATTATTGCCTTTGGCGTTCTGGCAAACCCTATCATTGAGTATTGTGAACTTGCTGCTGCCGACTTGTTGAATCCCCAGAAATATATCGGTTTTATAATTAAATAAGCGTTTGCCTTCAAGAAAGTTAAATAGGGTCTGCTGAAAATATCAATCAAATATTTATTCTTTACTAGGTTTGTTTGTTAAGCAAACAATAAACTATGGTCAACGTGGTTTGCGAGTGCCGGACGCGCGGTGGCCTGACAAAACTGCGGGCCAGGCGTAGGCGTGATATGGCAAACCGGTTAGAGCCATGAGCAAGGGCGCTTGCGTTACCAAAATGAAACGTTCATTGGCCTAAACAAGGCTATAACTCTCCATTAAGGTTTCATTTTGGCTTACGTTGCCATGGCTCTTCCGGTTTGACAGAGCGGGGAGAAGCGTAGTTTTGTCTTGATTTTTTGTAACTTTTTGATCAAGCAAAAAGTTAGAATGAATAAAAGTGCATGGTTTTTTCATTGTTGAGTCGAAATCACTTGCATTAGAGAGTATAAAATTCCGTCCTAAGCATATAAATATGAGGAGAATAAGAAATTTTCAGCAGACACTAAATATATATTGTCTTGTGTTATTAATTTTTACATAAAACAGTAAAACAATGGTCGTGGAAAACACCACGCTTATTGCATTAAAACGGCTTCCATAGATACTATTTTATTATCAGCAACTTGCCAGAAAATTGTTTTCCTGAAAAAGTGAGCCTACCAAGATAAACACCACTCTGTAGGTATTGACACGGAATGTGAATACTTTCACCGGAAGAACAACCCGAGCCTAAATAGAATCTTTGAATGATACGCCCTTGGATGTCAACCAACTCGAAAGTGCATTTCTCCGATACCGGAATATTTAGTGTAACCGATATTTCTTGGGTTTGAGACAGGTAATTCAATACCAAACCCAGTTGGTTTTCTTTATGTCGTTGATCAATTCCAATGATAGATTGAAATTCATAGGCCCCCATATCAATTATTGAATTATTGATCCTTTCATTTCCGCCTAAATCCGTTTCTGCAAGGTTAAATCCCGATACATCCGGTGTTCCTGTATTAATACAAGGTGAATTTTCCGTCAGTTGGAATGGATGTTCGCCATTTGCCACAAACAACGGGTCTAACTCAACACAATCTTCGTAAACACCCGTGAAGCCGGCTCCTTGGAAATCCCATGCTCCATGTTGAAATGTGCAATTGTGAAATTTTGGTTGGGATTCTGAGTCTAAAATATGAACTTGCCGTCCATAACCCGCAAAAGCATTGTTTCCCCAAAAAATGCAATTTGCCACAGTTGGGTGGCTCCCCTGATAAAGATACAAGCCGCCTGCGTACATTGATGTTCCATTCACAATTGTATTGTTTATTATTTTTGGCGATGAGCCAATTATGGCCAGTGACCCGCCAAAGAAACAACTGGAGTTGCCGATGAAGAGGCTTCCAATCATTTCACCTCCGTTGGGAGCCCTCAGCACACCAATAGCCCCTCCTAAGGGACTATAATTTGTTATAAATATACAATTTATTACACTGGGGCAAACTGAATCGAAAGCCATGGCTCCTCCAATTCCCGTGGATGTATTCTCCATGAAGTGACAATTCTCTAGCGAGGCAAATGAGTTCATGCCGTATATACTTCCTCCGTATCCCCATACCGCACTAGTGCCACCATGGTTCTGAATAAAGGACGAACGGCTTATGTTTGCCCCGGAACTGTTCATATAAATGGCTCCTCCATGACGGGCTGACATGTTTTTATAAAAAGTACAGTTGCTAATCCTGACTTTGCTTTCTTGTGCTATAAATAATGCCCCACCGTCTTTTTGGCTCGAGTCTGCTTTCGAAAATTCGAACCTGCAATAATCAAAAATGATGGAGTCCTGGTCAGGACGCTGCCGATTAATAACAATCCGGTTCCATCCTCCACGCGCTGCTATTGTGTCATGAAACGCCCATGCCGACAACCGATTTTTCGACACACAAGAGCATGATTAAAGTCGGCATGAAGTTCCATATGGCCGTAAACCGAAAAATTATAAACATATGAAACCCAGCCGTATCAATGGCTGTAAAAAGAATAGTATCGTTTTCGTTACCCAAGGCTTTCATGTTGCCTCTTACATCGATGGAGTAATAACCCATGAATTTTACGACCGTTCCCGCAACAATAGATAGTTCCGTGTCCGCTGGAACAAAAAGATTTCCCGTTACTTTTACAGTATCGGCCTGAAGAGTTCCCGACACTTCTCCTTCAACTGAAATAACCGTTTGGGAAAATCCATTGATTGTGAATAGAATAATGCTTCCAAATAATACAAATTGCTTCATTTTATATCGTTTTTAAGGATTTAACACCGCAAAAGTAATGTTATTCCTTTTCCAGAACGTTTTTAAACAGCAAATTTATTTTAATATTTTATTTTGTTACATTGCAAACAATTGTTCGACCTTCATAATCTGTTCCTTGCTAGGCTGTAAATGCTGGCATTTAATTCAAACCCAATCAGGATTATAAGGGAATTGAGTTGAATCCACATTAACACAATAATTAGGGTTCCAATTGAACCATACAGTGTATTGTACTGACTGAAATTGTTGATGTAATAAGAAAAGCCAACAACTAACAAAATGCTGAGGATTGTTGCCAAAGTCGCGCCAGGAGAGAAAAACCGAAATTCCGATTTTTTTGCTGGGGCAAGGAAATACACCATAGCAATGGAAAAATAGAAAAAACTAAGGGTAATAATCCATTGACCAACAATCAGAAGATAGTAGGTAAAGCCATAATGTAAAAACTCTTTTAGAACTAGGTAATCTAAAACCCGCTCGCTTGTTGTGGTCAGAACTATGGCTACTGAAACAAATACGAATATGGTTAGGACCAAAACGATTGATATCAACCGCACTGCATACCAGCTGCGTTTTTCAAAAGAATTGATAGTTTCATTAAATGCTGAAATCATAGCCACAAAACCATTCGTGGAGAAATAAAGGGCAGCCAAAATCCCGAAGCTTAGCAACGATCCTCTTTTATTTGTGATAATATCCCGAATGGTCGATTCTATCATTGCATAGCTTGATGCAGGCATCAAAGAACCAATAAATATCATAAGTTTGTCCTGATAATTTTCAATGGGCAGGTAGGGAATCAGCGTGAAAAAAAAGATAATGGCCGGAAACATGGCCAGAAAAAAATTAAAGGCAATGGCCGAAGCCCGCATACTTATTGCCCCCTGTGTTAAACCAATGTAAAACTGCTTACCAACATCCCACAAACTTAATCCAAAAAATCCCCAGGGACGGATTTTTCCGGTAATGCTTTCCGTTTTTTTTAGAGTTACATCCAGCAAATGTATTAGGCAGTCCTGACTCTTTTTTACAATGTCCATTCTATATTGCTTTTAAGCTCATGTCTAATCCTTTAACGTTGTGGGTTAAAGCGCCTACTGAAATGAAATCGACACCGCAAAGGGCATATTCCCCGATAGTATCCAGAGTTATACCTCCCGAACTTTCAATTGGAAAGGCTCCATTTATCAGTGATACTGCCAGTTTGGTCATGGGCACATCGAAGTTGTCGAGCATAATACGGTGAATGCCGCCAATACGCAAAATATCCTCAATGTCCTTGAAATTTCTGACTTCTACTTCAATTTCAAGGGTTAAGTCATTTTGTTTCAGGTATTCGTGGGTTTTTCGTATCGCCGCCTCAATACCTCCGGCATAATCTATATGGTTGTCTTTCAACATAATCATGTCATATAAGCCAAATCGGTGATTATGCCCACCGCCATGTTTTACTGCCTCTTTGTCGAAATATCTCAGGCATGGAGCTGTTTTGCGGGTATCAAGGATTTTTGCTTTTGTGTTCTTTACTTTTTCAACGTATCGGGCTGTGTTTGTTGAAATTCCGCTCATACGCTGCATCAGGTTAAGAATTATTCGCTCAGCTCTTAAAATGGAACGCGTATTTCCCTCCAATGTAAATGCTATATCTCCCCGCCTGATGCATGAACCGTCATTCATAATCTTATGAAACATAACATCGGGGTCTAATTTTTTTATCACCAACTCAGCCACCTCAACTCCTGAAAGTATCCCGTCTTCCTTTATCTTCAAAGCCGCACGGTTTCTGGCACCTTCTAAAATGCAAGCATTCGAGGAATGATCTCCTTCAGCACTGTCTTCCATAATTGCCAGCAAAATAGCCTGATCTTTAAAATTGCTCTTCATGAGTTCAAAATGCTCCATTTTCATCTTCTATTCTCATATGAAAAATACACATACCATCCGGCATTGTCTTTAACAGTATATAAATCCTAAATTTTTTGTCATTTGCCTCGTACTTGCCCACTACATAGCTCGATCTTTCCCGCTCCCCCTGGTGCACAACGGTGAATTTTGGCGATGGGTTTTCGTGAAAGAATTTTTTAATAATAAACTTAGCCTGTTCCTTCGAGCAATTATATTCTTTCCCCAAGATAGTTAAATCGATCTGTGGATGAAAAAAGGTAGAAAGTTCTTTATAATCAGTCCTTTCAATCGCCTTTGTGATAGAAATGAAATTATTTGGTTGTGAAAAAAGAGGCACGTTGATAATTATTATGCTCCATACCACACCCATTATAAGAATATATTTTTTCACGACTGTACCTATTTAAAACACAATTTTACGGCAAATTTTTGTCCAAAAAAAATGAAATTGAGGTTTGAGCCCAAAATGGATTATTTAAGTTTCGTTATTCTCAATTTTTAATACTTTGATTGACAGTTAAATCTTAGTAAATCAATCTCAAATTATCGCAGTAAATAAAAAAATAAAAAAATAAAAAAATATTCCCCAAATATTTGGACAAATAAAAAAAAGGTTCTACTTTTGCACCCGCTTTGAGAGAGA
>JBBISE010000094.1:0-13693 GCA_037441445.1 Salinivirgaceae bacterium | reverse complement strand
ATTTAAATCAAAGCAAGATTGTTTTAACCAACAACCTTATGAAACTTGACATGTAGCATTTTATTTTTTACTTCACAGGCTCCAGTTCAACCGTAAAGTGCCGCATAATGGGCGCTTCGTAGGTTATTTTGTAGCCTTTGGTAATGCTTTCGCGTCTATCCCAGATGTTAATTAAGGCAGCAGCCACAACATCCATGTGATTGTTCGTGTAGGTTCGACGAGGAATGGCCAGACGCAGCAGTTCGAGCTTTGGGTAACGGTTTTCGCGCGTTTCGGGGTCGCGGTCGGCAAGCAGAGTACCTATTTCCACGCCACGGACACCCGCTTCTAAATACAGTTCAACGCCCAATGTTTGAGCAATAAACTCCTCTTTGGGAACATTGGGCAGCATTTGGGTGGCATCCACAAAAATAGCGTGGCCTCCGGCAGGCCTTTGGCACGGAATACCATAACTGTCAAGGATGTTGAACAGATATTCAACTTGTTTGATACGTGTTTCCAGATAGTTAAACTCGGTTGCTTCGTCCAATCCAACGGCAAGGGCATTCATGTCGCGGCCCGACATCCCGCCGTAAGTAACAAAACCCTCGAACATGATGTTGTACATGCAGCACGAACGGTACAGCTCCTGATCTTTAAAGCCAATGAAGCCACCCATGTTCACAATCCCGTCCTTTTTCGATGACATGGTCATCATGTCTGCATATTGGTACATTTCGCGAACAATCTGTTTTATTGTCTTTTCAGCCTGACCTTCTTCGCGTATTTTTATAAAATAAGCGTTTTCGGCAAACCGGGCAGAGTCAAAAAGTACGGGAATCCCGTATTTCTTTGCCAAAGCCGAAACTTCAGCCAGGTTTTTTAACGATACGGGTTGGCCGCCGGCAGTGTTGTTGGTAACAGTAACAATTATGAACGGTATTTTTTCTGTGGGATATTTTTTCAAAACATCTTCCAGTTTTTTCAGGTCAACATTTCCTTTAAAAGGATGCTCGGACTGGGTGTCGAAAGCCTCATCAATAGTGCAGTCGATGGCGTGGGCTTTGCGAAATTCGATGTGTCCTTTGGTGGTGTCGAAGTGCGAGTTTCCGGGAACAATATCACCTTCCTTTACCAAACGGCTGAACAGCACGTTCTCGGCGGCGCGTCCCTGATGGGTTGGCAGCACATAATTGAAGCCCAGAATTTTGTTAATGGATTCTTTCAGGTTATAGTAAGAACGGGCTCCGGCGTAGCTTTCATCGCCCACCATCATGGCCGACCATTGCTGGTCGCTCATGGAACCGGTTCCGCTGTCGGTCAGTAAATCAATGTAAACATAATCGCTTTTCAGGTTAAACAGGTTGTATTTTGCTTCCTGAATCCATTTTTCGCGTTCCTGGCGGTTACTGCGGTAGATGGTTTCCACCATTTTTATTTTATACGACTCGGCAAAAGGTAATTCCATTGACATAGCGTTGAATTTTAGAATGTTAAAAGAGTGATTTGAAAGGAAAAGCCGGAGCATTCAGTGTTAGTCATTGCGAACGTAGTGAAGCAATCTCGAATAGGGTAGTAGTTGATTGCCAATCGATCCGGCGGATAGTTATTTCAGGAAGCTATCGCGGTTTTTGATGTTGGTAAAGAGCAGCTTTGTTTTTGCTTTGAGAAAAACGACCATTGCTGTAGTTTTTTGGCAAATATAAAAAATAACTGTTAAGGTTGCAATATAGGATTGATTAATTTCGATAGGACGCCGCAACGCGGCTAAGAAATAATGCGGGTTGTTCTACTGCTACAAATAGTTTGCCGCTATGCGGCTGAGATAGACAAAATGAAAAACATCGTCTTTGACTGGAAGTTAGACATATCAGCCGGATTGAATTTTGAATTTCAGACAAATGTCCCCATCTTTGCAACGTTTTAGCCGCGTAGCGGCGACCTTTTCGTTGCAATGAGGGATAGATTAATTTCGATAGGTCGCCGCTACGCGGCTGAATAAACATTGGTATGTTCAAATGCTACAAATAGATCACCGCTTTGCGGCAGCTCTAAACAAAATAGAATTATAATCTTTCACACTGTGTTAAGCGTGGTTGCCGGATTGGATTTTGAATTTCAGACAAATGTCCCCATCTTTGCAACGTTTTAGCCGAATAGCGACGGTCACTTTGTAGAAAGAAAAGGACACATTTGGAATTTTAGCCGCGTAGCGGCGGTCTCTTTGTAGAACGGGGGACATATGTTGAATTTAGCCGCATAGCGGCGACCTGTTAATCTTTTATTGGATACATTTCGTGTCCTTCCAATCCCGTAGAAAAAGCCCTGAAGGGGCGCAATATGCAGACAGTCAATAAAAAAGAAAATTTGAATACATGAACAACCTCCCCACCTCAACCATGCGCGGGTTTGCCAGCGACAACAATTCGGGCATTCATCCGCGACTTTTGGCAGCCATGATTGAAGCCAACGAAAATCACACCGTAGGATACGGCGATGACCCTTTTACCCAGAAGGCTATTGAACTATTCAGAGAACATTTTGGCCAACAAACCGAAGTATTTTTCGTGTTCAACGGAACCGGTGCAAACATTCTTTCGTTAATGCAAACAACGCATTCATACAGTTCCATCATTTGCTCCGACACAGCCCACATTAACGTTGACGAGTGCGGTGCCCCCGAACGCGTTGCCGGAGTGAAACTGATAGATGTTCCGACTAAAAATGGAAAAATTTTTCCTGCCGACATTCTTCCACACCTTCACGGCTTTGGTTTCGAACACCACAGCCAGCCCGGAGCCATCAGCATAAGCCAGTCAACGGAAATGGGAACGGTTTACACACCCGCTGAAATTCGCGCTTTAGCCGACCTTGCTCACAAGCACAACATGATTTTACACATCGATGGTGCCCGAATTGCCAACGCTGCCGCAGCGCTGAACCTGCCTTTTAAAGCGTTTACCGTCGATTGTGGCGTGGACGTGGTTTCGTTTGGTGGCACCAAAAACGGTATGCTCCTGGGCGAGGCTGTCCTGATTTTCAATCCCAAACTGGCCGAAGGGTTTAAATACCGGCGCAAACAAACCATGCAACTGTTTAGCAAAATGCGGTTCATCGGGGCACAGTTTATCGCCTATTTCAACGATGAACTATGGTTGGAAAATGCCCGTCATTCAAACACCATGGCGCAAAAACTAGCCAAAGCCGTGTCGGAAATCCCGCAAATAAAAATAACGGTTCCTGTCGAGGCAAACGGTGTATTTGCTACCATTCCCAGGGATTGGATTGAGCCGTTGCGCAACGAATTTTTCTTTTATACCTGGAACGAGGAAACCTCCGAAGTCCGTTGGATGTGCTCGTTCGATACCACCGACGAAGATATTGAATCGTTTGTAGCAATGTTGAAAAAATTTGCGCAACGTGGATAAGTTGCCTTTTGACATAAACGAACGTTTTTTTCGGTACAGCCGCTATCTGGAGCAAAAATTCGGCTTCAAGGTGCAGAAAGTGTCGGTCGATGCCGGATTTACATGCCCCAACCTCGACGGCACTATAAGCACCGGAGGCTGCATTTACTGCAACAACCAGGGGTTTAAACCCAAATATTGCCAACCCACGGTCTCCATTGCCGACCAGGTTAACCACGGGATTGTTTTTTTTGAACGAAAACGGCACTATAAGTATTTAGCTTATTTTCAGTCCTATACCAACACGCACACTACACCCGATACTCTTCGCGAAGTAGTGATGCAGGCTGTGAATCACGAAAAAGTGGAAGGAATTATTGTCAGCACCCGTCCCGACTGCGTTCCTGACGAAATTCTGGCCGTTTTGCAGGAAATAAACCTCCTAAAGCCTCTGATGCTGGAGTTTGGTGTGGAAAGCACGCTGGATCGATCGTTGGAAATGCTGAACCGTCATCATTCTTACCAAAAGGTCTGTGATGCTGTTTTGCGAGCAACATCAGCGGGAATGGATACTGGTGTCCACATTATTCTGGGACTTCCGGGCGAAACGCGCGCCGAGATGGTCAACCACGCCCGCGAAATTTCCAAATTACCTGTAAATACGGTCAAACTCCATCAACTTCAGATTGTGAAAAGAACGCGGTTGGCTGATATGTATCGTTCCGATTCACAATCTATTTCACTAATTGACTGGCCCGAATATACCGAATTGTGTTGCGATTTTGTGGAACGTCTGCGCCCCAATATTGCCATTGAACGATTTGCCTCGCAAACAGCCCCCGACTTGCTGGAAGTTCAGTATTGGAAAGGAGTCCGAAATCATCACATTACCCACATGGTTCAGAATAAGCTAGCTGAACGGGAATCTTTTCAGGGAAAATATTGGATAGCAGAGTAACTTTTTCAGGGAGTGAACGTCTCGTCAGGGTCTGATTCAAATATTGTAAAAGAGTAAGTGTACACCACTAGTGCAGACACACAAATTCATGATTAAAGAGCAAATGATGTGTTCTCACAACCCCGAATGGATTTGAATGTTAATAACCTGGGTGATAACCCGGGGGAAGCCCCCCCCTGTCAGTTGGAGCCCCGAAGGGGCTCAAAATGCAGATATTCAACATGTAACGAAATTGTAAAAAATGAAAACCTACATCCTAATCCTATTTTCCATCTCCATCCTTTCCATTGCAGCCGGACAGACATTCAAAGGAACAATTCTGAACAGCGAAACCAATCTCCCCATTGAGTATGTGAACATAGGTGTTGTTGGAAAAAACAACGGAACTGTCAGCAACGAAAATGGCAACTACGTACTCGAAATTCCATCCGATTTCGATTCCGATACGCTGAAAGTTTCTTGCATAGGATATCATCCTTATTCCATAAAAGTTGAGGACTTTAAAAGACTGATGAATCATGATATTACGCTGAAAAGCCGTGTTTACGAGCTTCAGGAGGTTAATATCCGTCCAAAACAATACCGGTTTAAAAACCTGGGAGTATCAACCAAAATGAAAAATGTTCAGGCAGGTTTTAAAGACAATTTGCTTGGCTACGAATTAGGGGTTTTAATGAAGGTGAAGAAATCGGCCATTCCCGAAACGTTGAGGACAAACGTGGCATACACCACCTACGACACGCTGTTCTATCGTGTAAATGTTTATCGTATGAAGAATAAAACCGAATTCGAAAATATTTTGGAAAAACCCATTTATCTGGAAATCTCAAATCCCAGGGAAGAAGTAATTTTGGATTTAAAACCCTACAAAATTTACGTCGAGGGCGATTTTTTGGTCTCTTTGGAACACGTTCGGGATATGGGCGAAGGCCATCTCAATTTCTGCACCAGTGTTGTGCATAAAACCTATTACCGCAAAACAAGTCAGGCCAACTGGGAAACTGTTGCCATTGGGGTTGGTATTAGTGTGGATGCACAGGTTGAAAAATAATCAATCATAAATGATTACTCTTGCAAAAAAACGTATGGACAAACTGTTATTATTCTTCGCGTTTCTTGGAACTTTCCAAGCCCTGATGTCTCAACCCTACGAACACCAATACATGGTCAAAGTGGGCGATACTGCCCCCGACTTTGTGATTTCTGAAACATCCGGAAAAACCTACAAGCTCAGCGATCTGCGTGGAAGCGTTGTAATGCTGCAGTTTACAGCCAGTTGGTGTTCGGTGTGTGCGAAGGAAATGCCCCACATCGAGGAGGAAATATGGCTGCCCGGCAAAGAAAAAGGCCTGAAAGTGATTGGAATTGACTTGGACGAGCCCATAGAGAAAGTCGAAGCTTTTGCAAAACTGACAAAAATAACCTACCCCCTGGCACTTGATCCCGGAGGAGAAATTTTCCAACTCTTTGCCCAAAAAGGTGCCGGTGTAACCCGCAACGTGGTTCTGGACAGAAACGGAAAGATTATTGTGTTAACGCGCCTGTTCAAAAAAGAGGAGTTCGATGGCATGAAGCGGATAATTTTCGAGGAACTCGAAAAAAAATAGTTCACCACGACATTGCCATACAAAATAAAAATCTTACCTTTGCCGTTCGAAATTTGATTACGAAAACTTAAATTTTCAGACATGTACGCAATCGTAGAAATTGCCGGTCAACAGTTTAAAGTACAGAAAGATCAAAAAATCTTTGTTCACCTGTTGCAAAACAACGAAGGAGACAAAGTGGAATTTAATCGCGTACTTTTGGTTGACAATAACGGCCAGGTAAAAGTCGGAGCACCTGTAGTAGAAGGAGCAAAAGTTTCCGCAACCGTGTTAACACACATTCAAGGCGAAAAAGTGTTGGTGTTCAAGAAAAAACGCCGCAAAGGCTACCAAAAATGCAATGGTCACCGCCAACAGTTCAGCCAAATTCAAATTAACGAAATTAACGCTTAAAAACTCAGATCCATGGCACATAAGAAAGGAGTCGGTAGTTCCAAGAACGGACGCGAATCAGAAAGCAAGCGTCTGGGTATCAAAGTATTTGGTGGACAGTTTGCCAAAGCAGGTAACATTATCGTGCGCCAAAGAGGCACAAGGCACAATCCAGGCGAAAACGTAGGTATCGGCAAAGATCATACTTTGTTTGCTTTGATTGACGGTGTTGTTGTATTCCGCAAGAAGCAAGACAACAAATCATACGTATCAGTAGAAGCCCTCAGCGAAAATTAATTTTACTGATTGAGACGAGCAAAAAGGGGCTGTCCAAAAAGTCATAAATCGACGTCATTGCGAGGAGGAACGACAAAGCAATCAACTTATTATCAGGCTCATTAGATTGCTTCACTGCGTTCGCAATGACAAATCGGGGACTTTTTAGACATCCTCTTTTTTGTTTAAAACGTTGCTTTCATTTTCAGGGTAAATTGCGAGCGCCTGTTTCCATCGGTGCGGTCGTTTCCCGTGCCAAGTTCGGTTGTATGGCTCCAAACCGACTGCGACCATTTGGCATACAACGAAATAGACTTATTTAAATCCCACGATGCCACCAGATAGTACCTTGTTCCAACGTCATAGAGAGCTGGAATGGAAAAGGCATACAAAACGTCCTTTTCGTAGGCATAAATCCGGGTGTCGTAACTGTCGGTGTTGTAAATGGCATATCGTGCTGACATCCTCAGTGGCATTTTCATGAAACGCCAGGTTAACTCCTGATACAGCATCCAACCCGACTGTTTGCCATTGTAATTCTCATAGAAAGTTGTGGCAAAGCGGGTCTGTGAGGATAAATATTTTGTAAGTCCCAGGTCGGACTGAAGGTGAACGCGGGTAACGGTTTCAGTGTCTAAAAGTCTGGTAATTAACGTGTCAGAAGTAACATCATACGACGTTTCCTTCATTCGAAACCGCGACGACAGTCGAATGTTTTTCCGCGGAGCCCAACGTATGTCCACCATGTAGTCGTATCCCTCAGTGGGAGAGGAGCGGCGGAATTTTAACCATGGAAAACGAAAAATATCGGCATAGGCATTAACCTCGACCCTGGAAACCGGGAACAGGAGTAACCCGGCATAGAACCCTTCCTCGTTTTGGCCTCCGTCCGAATCGCCGAATGACTTGGCCAGTGGGGAAAAATACCCGGGACTGTAATTTCTGTAGTGGAGGGCAATTTGTGCCAGTTCGGTTGTTTTAAAGTGGATCCCTTGCAAAAATGCCAGGTTCTGGTTTTTGTCTGCGGCTACCTCGCCCCAAAGGAACACGCCGCGGCTAATGTATTGATAATCGGCGGATATGTTGGCAAACATGTCCGTATTTGGCTCAAAAATCCGATACAATGAAGCATCGTGGAATAAAGTGTGGTTGTATTTTACTGCAACCGAGTTTAACCCCAACCTAAAATTCTCTCCCTGAACCTGAATATTAGCTCCCAGAATATTTTCTTCAGCCGCGTTTCGTTGTGCCATTTCCGATTCGGTCCGGTGATAGCCCGTTTGCGGCATCGATGAAATGAATGTCAACCCGGTTGTGGTATCCGTCTTTACCGAGGCATCGACATTTTTATGGGAAGCGAATAAAATAGCTTGTAATTTTTTGTATTGCAATGTAGTAGCAACTCCCCGCATATACCCAAATTCTGTTGCCCCTGCATAGCGTCGAATCCGGCTAGCGTTTTGCTTAATTGCCACTGCCTGAGAGCCTTTACCTGACATGGCCCCGTACCCGATTGTCAAACCGTTGGCAAAATGCGCTGTAAAATCGCCTACCGAAATTTCTTTAACAAATCGGTCAAGGTGAATATAGGCATGGGCTGAGTAATAGTCAAATCCTTCATTCCGGGGCGCTTTGAAAAATGGCTCGCCGGGATCTTTTTTTGCTGTAATGCCCAGCGAAAAGTCGCGACGTGCCGTCAGCATGTACCTAAAATAAAGCTTGTCGGGCGATCCGGGGTATGCCGCCGGCTTTTCTCCCTGTGCTTTGTACCCGTCCGACAACTCGATACTTCTTTTATATTCGCTAATAATCTCGTTTTTGGTGTATTTTACAATTTTCTGTAATCCCCTTTTCTCTTCCAGCACGTCAACCGTCACAAAAGGACTTAAATTTCGGATATCTTCGGCAGGAAATCCCGGTAAAAGTGCCAACTCCCAGATTGTTTGAATGTTGCCATGTTGTTTCCTGTAACTGGCAATGAGGGCAATTTGATACTCGGTTAACAAATGCACATCCGATAAAGCCGTTAAATCATTGTCATTAAGGGAAATGGGTTCTTCGCTTAAAATAAACATCTCCTCGGCCATTCTTGAAATTTCTTTCTCGCTGATTTCATTTTCGGCCCATATTTCCACAAAACGGCCAATGATGCTCTGTACAACATCTTCTTCTTGTGCGTAAACCAACAAGTTTGATGTGACGAAAAACAATAAAAGCAGCAACGTATGTTTCCAGATTCTCATTTTTTTTAGAATTGTTTGCCAATGGAGAAATGCGGAGAATAGCCTAAAACGGAATGGTAGCTTGTGGCCATGTTAATGGTGAATGTTTTCAGATATAACCCGGCTCCAAAGCAAACGCTCTGGTTATCATGGTTATATCCTGCCTGGATATTTAACATGGGCGAAATTTTCAGGTCAATTCCTGTCCTGAATGAAGTTTTGTTGTCAAGAAACTGAACCAGTTCCAGATTGTAGGCAATGTTTTCAATTGGACAATAGGAGATACCTGCCCTGATGGCCGTATTCGCAATCTCTTCCTCATCGTCAACCAGTTTTGCTTGCGTTGGGTTAAAAATATGCGCTCCAAATTGAAGGTGTTTGTTTAAACGATAAGCCAGCCCAACCTCCGCTAAAAATCGGTTGGTGTTTTGGTAAGGTTCAGGGATACTAATCCGAAGCCAAGATAGTTGAACCCCAAGGCTCAATCCATTGGCTAACTGTCTTGCGTAGGCCAATCCGGCTTTGTTTTCGTTATAACTGCTATATCCAAAGTACTGATATTGAAGGGAAGAAACGCCGCCAAGTAAAGGATAGGCAACGAAAAGGGAATGTGTTCCAAACTCTTTTACGGCGTAGGGGATTGCTGAATAGATTTCAATATATAAGGAGTCAAAGCCAATGAGTAAAGCCTGGTTTTGGAAATACCCTGCTTCGGGATGGGAAATTACCGCTTGTCCAAGCCCTGCAGCCCTGGCTCCGCCGTATTTTATAAAATTTCCGGCCTGAATGCTGGATGTTAGTAAAATGAAAACAACAAAAAAATGAATGTTAACAAATTTGGGCGGTTTTGGTTCCTTTTGTTGTGCAGGTTTCGAAAATGAGATTTTCATTCTTTTTTTTTTTTCTATGTTGTGAAAAAAGGGTTTATTGCCCAAACATACGGAAAAAAGTTTGAAAATGGAGGAGTTGAATCACTTTTCCGTGTTAATTTTATGAGGATGAATTTTGGTTGGAAAGAAAAAAATGACCCCGAATATTGATGCAGAGTCGTTGTAAAAGCATGTGGAAACACAATTCTATTAATTGGGAATTGGCCAACTAATTCGTTTTGTATTTGAATTTAACATCAGACAGTTGTTTGTTGGTCTCAATAATTTTCGATTTCAATGTGCTTTTGTATTCAGCGAAGCGTGAGTACAATTTGGGGTCGCTGGTACTTAACATCTGAACGGCAAGCAAGGCTGCGTTTTGGGCTCCGTCAATTTCAACTGTGGCCACCGCACTTCCCAGAGGCATTTGCACAATGGCTAGCAAGGCGTCCATGCCATCGAGAGAGGCATTAATGGGAACCCCAATAACCGGAATAGGTGTCAGGGCGGCCACTACTCAGGGCAAATGCGCTGCCATGCCGGCAGCCGCTATAATTACCCTGATACCCCGGTCATAGGCAGCACGGGCAAATTTCTCAACCTCATCAGGTGTGCGGTGGACAGAAAGGGCGTTCATCTCGAACGGAATTTCAAATTCATTGAGCGTGTTGGAAGTTTTTTCCATAACCTTCAGGTCGGAAATGCTGCCCATAATAATACTGACTTTGGGTTGCATGTTAGTGTTTTTTTCGTTCGTAAAAAAAACGTACTTTTGCGCAAAGATATATCCCTTTTCGGAAAAATAAAATTCCATTTCCGTTGAACCAAGAAAGTTTCATTATAAAGCCCAACATACTATGCAAACCATTTCAGTCTTAGACAAAAAATTTAGGCCGTACATTCCCCACAGCGAAATCATGAGAAAGGTTGAAGCCTTGGCTATGAAGATAAATGAGGATATGAAAGGGAAAGATGTTATTTTTATGGGAATCCTGAACGGAAGTTTTATGTTTGCATCGGACTTAATAAAGCATATTGACTTAACCTGTCAGGTCACTTTTTTGAAATTGGCATCGTATCAGGGAACCAGTTCGAGCGGTAACGTGAAAAGACTTATTGGTTTAAATGAGGATATTGCAGGAAAAACAGTAGTGGTTATTGAAGATATTGTGGATACCGGAGTGACTTTAAACCAAATTCACAAGCAACTTGTTGGTTACGAGCCGGCTGAGATAAAATATGCCACCCTTTTATTCAAGCCCGACGCCTATAAAGGCTGCATAAAACTGGATTATGTGGGCATGGAAATACCCAATGACTTTATCTTGGGCTATGGCCTTGATTATGATGGATATGGACGAAATTATCCTGATTTGTATGTCATAACCGAATAGGAAAAAATTGCGGGATTAAAAACTTTTATAAGAGAGAAAAATGACGAGTTCGAATTTTGTTGATTATATACGAATTTACTGTAAATCGGGTAACGGAGGTAAGGGATCTACTCACCTGAGGCGGGAAAAATCTGAACCCAAAGGTGGCCCCGATGGTGGTGATGGTGGCCGCGGAGGGCACATAATCCTGCGAGGAAACCGCAATATGTGGACTTTACTACACTTGCGATACCGTAAGCATATACACGCTGGCCACGGCGAATCGGGTAGCAAACAACTCAGCACAGGTGCCAATGGCGAAGATGTGTATGTTGAGGTTCCGCTTGGGACCGTTGTCAGGGACGAGGAAACTGGCGAAGTAATTGCCGAAATTACAGAGCACGACCAGGAAGCGATTATGCTTCGCGGCGGTCGTGGTGGATTGGGAAACAACCATTTCAAATCGCCAACCATGAGAACTCCCCGTTTTGCTCAACCCGGAGAACCCGGAATTGAAGGTTGGTTCACCATGGAATTAAAAATTTTGGCTGATGTGGGACTTGTTGGATTCCCCAACGCTGGTAAAAGTACTTTACTTTCAGTAATTTCGGCGGCCAAACCAAAAATTGCCGATTATGCGTTTACCACATTGACCCCGAACCTGGGTATTGTTGAGTATCGCGACGATTATTCGTTTGTGGTTGCTGATATCCCGGGAATTATTGAAGGGGCTTCCGAGGGTAAAGGTTTGGGTTTAAGGTTTCTACGGCATATTGAAAGAAACTCCGCCTTGTTGTTTGTTGTTCCTGCCGATAATGCCAATATCCGCAACGAGTATAAAATCCTGTTGAACGAATTGGAACAATACAATCCGGAACTGCTCGATAAGGAGCGCATGCTGGCAATTACGAAGTCTGATTTGATTGACGACGAATTGAAACTAGCCATGGAAAAGGACTTGCCAAATATTCCCCATGTTTTTATTTCATCCGTTACAAGATTGAACCTTATTGAATTAAAAGACATGATTTGGAGGACGTTACACCCTGAAAAATAAAAAGCCGTGGTAATACAGGCCGATAAGGAGTTATTTCTCTTTCTGAATAGTTTCCACTCGGAAACGTTTGACTTTTTAATGTGGCATATCAGCGGAAAATATCTCTGGTTGCCTTTGTACGCATTTCTTCTTTACGCTATTATCAAAAAGTATAAAATTCAGGGTTTGTTGTTTGTTGCCGGAATTGTGCTGACCATTGTAGCTTCCGATCAAATCAGCGTCCTGATAAAAAACAGTGTAGAGAGGTTGCGCCCTTCGCATAACCCTGATTTTGAGGGTTTAATCCACTTGGTAAACAACTACAAGGGGGGGGCGTATGGTTTTGTATCTTCGCATGCGGCCAACAGCTTTGGATTGGCCACTTTTGTTGCCTTGTTGTTTTCGAAAAAATGGGTGACAGTATCTATGCTGTTGTGGGCACTGATTGTTTCTTACAGCCGGATATATTTGGGCGTCCATTATCCTGCCGATATTATGTGTGGTGGCGCTCTTGGTGCACTCCTTTCTACAGTCTTTTTTTACCTTTCAATGAATGTTAATAGAAAGAAAACAACTACTGTTTCTGATTTATAAGCAAAGCCGGTTGTTTTTTTATCTTTCCACGGTATCTTTTACGCATCGAACGTAGCAGCCCATTCGCTTTACGTATTTACTTCTGGAGATTTGTTTGCTGTCGTTCTTCAAGGATCTGAACCATGACCAGTTCGTTGAAGCCACAGTGGAAGTCCAAAAATAGGTTCTGGTGTTCAATTCTGTAAAAAAGCCTTCGTACTGACGATATCCACCTGCTAATGCATTGAATCCGAAGCTGTCGGAGCCGTCCCCCCAGCCCGTTTTGGATTTCAGATGTTTGCCAGCTTCGGTGCCACGGAAACCGTCTTCTTCGGGGTCATCAATGGATGGGTCAACAAAATTTTCCAACGCAAACCAATCAGCATCGGATGGAACGCGCCATCCTGTGGGACACAAATTGCCGCCAATAACCGTATAGAAGTTATAAAGAACTCCGTAAACCGAACCATAGGCAACAGGATCATTGTTGAAGTAACTATAGCAAGGTTCAACAGAAGCCGACCATAAAGCATCATCTTCAATAAGTTCAATGGCTGTTCCGTCAGTGTATTTTGTTGTTTTCAGGTTTTCTGCCATCCACCATTGATCGCCAATTTTGACTGTTTTATAGGTGTTCCCGTCAATATCAGTAATTGAACCTGTTTCAATTTCCGGGGCAGTTTCTTTTATACAAGAGCTTAGTAATATGCCCGTGGCTATAATACCTGTAAAGAATTTTAGTGTCATTTTCATTGATTTAAGGGTCTAAAAATATTTTTTTTCTTGGGTATGCACATGTCACATACTCTTAATTAGTTTATATTCAACAGGAGCATGTACGACTCCTTGTTCAACCAATCTTTGAAAAAGAAGTCCTCTGCTTTTTGATTTTCTTCTGTTATGTCTGAATGTGTACTCGTCCAGATAGTAAGATAGGTATTGTTCTCCAACATAGTTTTGATGAGCGCCAAGTAACCATCTTTTAAGTAATGAAGCTATCCTGTGAACATTTGGCAATATC
>JBBISE010000093.1:0-13718 GCA_037441445.1 Salinivirgaceae bacterium | reverse complement strand
TTTAATCTTTAGAACGAGAAAAATAGTTACTCGAGATGCTTTTGCAACGGTCTCATAGCTAGGATCGAATGCTATTAGAAACCTCCCACTACCCTGAGAAAGAGTAAGTTCTTTATTGAACAACAGGAAGTCAGACTGCTTTTCAAACTGTTGTCTGAACCGTTGTTCACAAAATTTTCCGTATCTTGCAAGCTGAAGAAAGTTAATTCGACCCTTGATAGATAGGAAGAGCAAAAACGTTTCCGGAAGAAACGACTTTCTCCACAGATTTATTTTTGGCATATTTTTTAAACATTTGTTTATCAATGTCTTGTATGATATTTGGTCCCTGAGCGTCATAATTTAAACAGATTGTGGTTAATCCGTTAAGTTGCTGATTATCATGGACTTTACCAAATTTCTCAGCACTTATTTTGTTGAAAATCAAACATTTATGTAAAAGTTTAACGAACTATTGTCTTTCAAAAAATTAATGAAAATTTTTGTCCAACATTTCTTACAACATACCTATTAATTTCCTAAATTTGCCGTGCAGCCGTCAAAATTGGCACAATTCTGCAATGTGTCCTCAAATCTGTAAAACATAAAGTTTCATAACAACATATTAATCTGACACAATACTATGGAAAATAAACTTCAGGACCTGACCCAGAAAATCTACACCGAGGGTGTAATCAAAGCACAAGAGGAGGCAAATGCCATTCTTGGGAAAGCCCGGAAAGATGCCGACGAACTTCTGAAAAGTGCACAGAAACAGGCTGCCGAAATTGTGGAGAAAGCCAACCACGAAGCCCAAACCCTACGCCGCAATACCGAGTCAGAACTGGCAATGTCAGTGAAACAGGCTATTAACGCCTTTAAACAGGAATTAACAAATCTTGTGTCCACAAAAGCAGCGGCACCAGCAAAGGAAGCCTTCAAAGAGGGCGAATTTGTCCGCAAAACCATTGAAACAGTTGTTAAAAACTGGAGCGCCGGATATCAGGCAACCGACCTGACAGTGCTCCTGCCTGCAGCCGACCAAAAAGAAATGGAATCTTATTTCTCAACCAAGGCTAAAAACCTTTTGGAAGCAGGACTCGAGCTCCAATTCTCGAACCAAATAAAAGCCGGTTTTAAGATAGGCCCAAAAGACGGAAGCTATGTTATAAGCTTCACCGATGACGATTTTGAAAATTTCTTCAAAGTATATGCCCGCCCCAAACTTCGCGAGCTTTTATATGGAGGTAAATAATGGCTAACAATTATTACTATCTCGTTGCAGGACTTCCCGATCTGGTTCAGGATGCCAAAAAGCAGCCGATGGTTTTGTCCGATTTCATGGAAATCCTTGTCGAACAACTTACCAAAAGCGACTTGAAACTATGCCGGACTCTTTTTCTGCCATACGACAATCAGAATCTGCTGAACCTGATAACCAAATCGGGAAAGGAGTTCCTGCCACTGGCGAATTACACTGCCGATGAACTTGAGCTTAACATCCGGGAGCCACAGACGTTGGAACCCTACATGCTCCGATTCATTGAGGCCTACAAGTCAGAAACTCCGCTCTATCCCGATCTTTCCTGGGAAGATAATCTGGCGGCGCTCTATTATCAGCACATGCAAGAAGCAAGCAACAAATTCCTGCGCCAGTGGGCAGCGTTCGATTTCAACATCCGAAATGTCAGGGCTGCAATCAACGTTCGCAACCATAAGCTCAACCCCGCGGCACACATCCTTGGAGACGACACCATGGCACAGGCTCTTAAAAAAAGCACGCTCCGTGATTTTGGATTGGCGGGCGATTATCCGTTCGTTGAAAAATTGCTTTCCTTGGTTGATAGTGTAAACGTCATACAGCAAGAGCAGGAAATTGACCGCCTGCGATGGAATTACCTCGATGAACTAAATATTTATAATTACTTTAGCATTGAAGTAGTACTGGCCTTTATCATTAAAACAATGATAATAGAACGTTGGATAGTCCTCGATCCTGACTTTGGTAGCCAGATGTTCGACAGAATGATGAAAGATTTAAAAAAGAGTTACGAATTTCCTAAAGAATTCTCGATAAATGAAAGACGAAAAGAATCTAACTAAAGGTAAGGTACTGAGCATAGTATCAAACCTTGTCGTTGTGGAGGTTGATGGTCCTGTCTCCCAGAACGAAATCTGCTACATACGTCTGGGCAACACCGAATTAATGTCCGAGGTAATCAAATACAACAAAAACCGGGCTTTTATTCAGGTGTTTGAAAGTACACGGGGGCTAAAGGTAGGCACTGAAGTTGTGTTTACCAAAGCCATGCTTGAAGTTACACTCGGTCCTGGAATCCTCTCGAAAAACTACGATGGTCTTCAACACGACCTCGATAAGATGGAAGGTGTATTTTTGAAGCGTGGTGATTATACATCGGCCCTCGATACCGAAAAAACGTGGGAATATCAACCATTGGCCAGCGAAGGAGATACCGTAAGCGCCGGAAGCTGGATTGGTCAGGTTGATGAAAACGGACAACCCCACAAAATCATGGTACCCTTCAAATTTAAGGGATCGTTTAAAATTAAAAAGCTGGCACCAAAAGGCTCCTACAAAGTTACAGACAGCGTTGCAACTCTTTCCGATCAGACTGGAAACGAAGTTGTTGTGACCATGGTACAAACATGGCCGGTAAAAATTCCAATCAAAGCCTACAGGGAAAAACCGCGCCCCTTTAAACTCCTGGAAACCGGAGTGCGCACCATTGACACGCTCAATCCAATAGTTGAAGGTGGAACCGGATTCATTCCCGGACCCTTTGGAAGTGGAAAAACCGTATTGCAACACGCCATCTCGAAACAGGCCGAGGCCGATATCGTGATTGTTGCTGCCTGTGGTGAGCGCGCCAACGAGGTGGTTGAGATTTTTACCGAATTTCCCGAAATTGAAGACCCGCGAACCGGACGCAAACTAATAGAACGTACAACCATTATTGCAAATACATCAAACATGCCGGTAGCCGCACGCGAAGCCTCGGTTTACACAGCCATGACCATTGGGGAATATTACCGTGCCATGGGTTTGCGTGTTTTGCTTTTGGCCGACTCCACTTCACGTTGGGCGCAGGCACTCCGCGAAATGTCGAACCGCATGGAAGAACTTCCCGGACCAGATGCATTCCCCATGGACTTACCCGCCATTATTGCCGGATTTTATGCCCGCGCTGGCTACGTGCACCTAAATAACGGAGCCACAGGTTCCATTACTTTCATAGGAACTGTTTCGCCAGCGGGTGGTAACCTGAAAGAACCCGTGACAGAATCAACAAAAAAAGTAGCACGCTGCTTTTACGCTCTTTCACAGCAACGCGCTGATAGTAAACGATATCCGGCCATTGACCCCATTGACAGTTACTCGAAGTATCTCGAATATCCCGAACTTCAGGAATATATTGTTACAAGAACGGACGACAAATGGATTAACAATGTTTCGAAGCTAAAAAACATCCTTCTCAGAGGGAAAGAAGCCTACGAACAAATGAACATCCTGGGTGATGACGGTGTGCCCATGAGCTACCACATTAATTTCTGGAAATCGGAAATTGTTGATTTTGTGATACTTCAACAAGATGCATTTGACAAAATTGACTGTTCTACTCCTATGGAACGGCAAAAAGAATTAGTCGAAAAGATATTAAAGATCTATGATACTGAGTTTTTCTTCGATTCATTCGAGCATGTCAACCCATATTTTAAACGTATCATTAATGCGTTTAAACAAATGAACTACTGCGAGTTCCAATCAGAGAACTACAAAAAATACGAATCCGAAATCAACGAGATCATAGCAGAAAGGAAGGTCGCTAATGGAAACTAAAGCATTTCAGAAAATATACACCCGTTTAACCAACATCACAAAAGCAACTTGCACAGTTGAAGCCGAAAATGTGGGTTACGAGGAACTGGCAACCGTTGCCGGACGATTGGCACAGGTTGTGAAAATTAATGGAAAAAGCGTTACCCTGCAGGTTTTTGGTGGAACGGAGAACATTCCGTCGAATGCAGAGGTAATATTTACAGGCCAGCCTCCAACACTTAAGGTAAGCGACGAACTTGCCGGACGCTTTTTCAATGCCTTTGGAAAACCCATTGACGGAGGCCCCGAAGTAGAAGGCGAAGAGCGCGAAATTGGCGGGCCGTCAGTAAACCCCGTACGCCGTATGCAACCTTCCGAGCTCATTGCATTGGGTATTGCCGGAATCGACCTCAACAACACGCTGGTTACAGGTCAGAAAATTCCGTTCTTTGCCGACCCCGATCAACCCTTTAACCAGGTTATGGCTATGGTTGCACTTCGGGCAAAATCGGACAAAATTATTTTGGGAGGTATGGGGTTGACCAACGATGATTACCTGTACTACAAAAACGTATTCGACAACGCCGGAGCACTCGACCGTATTGTCAGTTTTGTTTCAACCACCGAAGATCCTCCGGTCGAACGACTTTTAATTCCCGACATGGCCTTGACTGCCGCCGAGTATTTTGCCGTTGATAAAAACGAGAAAGTTCTTGTGCTGCTGACAGATATGACCCTATACGCCGATGCCCTGAGTATTGTATCGAACCGTATGGATCAAATCCCGTCAAAAGACAGTATGCCCGGATCGCTGTATTCCGATTTGGCAAAAATATACGAGAAAGCGGTGCAGTTCCCAAGTGGCGGTTCAATTACCATTATTGCCGTGACCACGCTTTCCGGTGGCGATATTACACACGCTATCCCTGACAATACTGGCTATATTACAGAAGGACAGTTGTTCCTGCGCCGCGACAGCGAAATTGGGAAAGTAATTATTGACCCATTCCGTTCCTTGTCGCGACTAAAACAGTTGGTTATTGGTAAAAAAACAAGAAACGACCACCCACAAGTAATGAACACAGCCGTACGTCTGTATGCCGATGCCGCCAACGCCCGTACAAAACTCGAGAACGGTTTTGACCTCTCCGACTACGATGAGCGTGCCCTGAAATTTGCTAAGCAATATTCGGAAAAGCTACTGGCTATTGACGTCAATATCGATACGGAAAAAATGCTTAACATTGGTTGGGAATTATTTGCAGCAAACTTTACCCCAGCCGAGGTAGGTATTAAAAATGAGTTGGTTGAAAAATACTGGCCAAAAAACTAATGTCGAATGAAGTCACTAAACGACTAAAATCCAGACAAATATGCCTGTAAAATTTCAATATAACAAAACTTCGCTTCAAGACCTTAACAAGCAGCTCAAAATTAGGGTGCGGGCATTGCCCACCATTAAAAATAAGGAGTCAGCCTTGAGGGCCGAGGTGAAGAAAGCCAAAAACGAAGCCGATAGTTTTGAACAAAAACTACAGGGACAAATTGCGGCTTACGAATACATGATGAGGCTTTGGGGCGAATTTAACCCCGATTTAATCACCATTAGGGATGTGCACATTAAGGTAAAAAAGATTGCCGGTGTTAAAACGCCCATTCTGGACAAGATTGATTTCGAAGTTAAGCCCTACAGTTTGTTTAATAGTCCGGGCTGGATTCATGATGGTATCAAAATCCTTCAGGGATTAGCCACAACGGCTATTGAACGCGAGTTTCTCCACCGAAAAATGGTGTTACTCGACTTCGCACGTAAGAAAACAACACAGAAGGTGAATTTGTACGAAAAAATACAAATTCCCGGATACGAGGAAGCTATCTTGAAAATCAAGCGGTTTATGGAAGATGAGGAGAACCTCTCCAAATCGTCCCAGAAAATTGTAAAAACCCGCCAACAACACGAGGAGGAAGCCGTATGATAAAACCGATGCTTAAATACACATTCCTGATATACCACAAGGAATATGAATCGTTTATTGCGGACCTCAAAACGTTGGGGATGGTGCATATTACCGACCGGGAAGGGAACAATTCTGAATCGTTCAGGGAAAGCCTATTTTACCTTAATAGGATAGAACAGGTAATCAGACGTCTAAAGAAAAACGCCCCTAACGCCAGTATTAAACCTTCGGAAGGAAACATTGAACACGGAAAGACTGTTTTTGAAGATGTACAAACCTTTGAACACTGGACCGAGCAGCAGACGCACAGAATCACCAGTCTCAAAAAAGAAATCAACGAACTTCTGCCTTGGGGCCATTTTTCGCAGGAAACCATGGAAGCTCTGCGCGTCAGCGGGATACAACCACGACTGTTTGTTTGCCCTGACAGGCAATTTGACAAAGAATGGGAGCAACAGTACCCTATAGGTATTGTCAACGAAATGGGGGGAAATGTCTATTTCGTGCTATTCCAAAAGGACGGTGAAAGTTTTGAAGTTAATGCCGAAGAAGTAAACATTCACCATAAATCGCTTTCTGCGCTCGAACAAGAGTTGCAGCAAATTGAAAGCGAAATTAAGGCAGAAAACGTAAAAATTCAGCAAACGGCAGAAAACCACTTGTCAGATGTAGCTGCATACAGACTTTCGTTTATTGAAACCATTGAGCAACTGAAGGTGGAAAAAAGTACCCTTTCAGAGGCCGATGACAAAGTAAAAATTGTTGAAGGCTGGATACCGACAGAAAAAGCTGGCGAACTTAACACGTTCCTTGACGAGCGAAACACTCTTTACCTGTCGCAAAGACCAACGGCTGGAGACAAGGTTCCTATCCTGCTGAAAAACAACAAGTTTTCCGAAAAATTCGAGGTCATAGGCGAACTATACACCTTGCCAAAGTACGGAGAGCTTGATTTGACACCGTTTTATGCCCCGTTTTATGCGCTGTTTTTTGGCTTTTGCTTAGGCGATGTCGGCTATGGAATATTAATGACCGTTGCTTCGCTGGTAGCGTACCGGAAAGTTTCAAAGCAATTACAACCAATTTTGACGTTGGTATCCTTCTTAGGCCTTTCTACCATCCTTTTTGGACTTATCGGGGGGACGTTTTTCGGAATCAACCTGTATGAAACAAACCTGCCAATTTATAGTAACTTACAGGCCATGTTCAAAGCCAAAAATTCGACCATTAACGATTTCATGTTTAAATTATCCCTTGTTTTGGGGGGTATCCAGATTCTGTTTGGCATGATCTTGAAAGCCGTTAACGAATGGCGGATGCTGGGTTGGAAACTAGCCATAGGATCTGTCGGCTGGGTATTCCTGGTTGTAGGACTGGTGAGTGTTTACCTGCTAAAAACCTATCAAATCGTACCCCAGGAAACTATTGATATCCTGCAATACTCTGTCCTTGGCATAGGTGGCGTCATGACCCTGTTAATCAATAACTTGACACGAAACCCACTAATAAATGTTGGCGTCGGACTCTGGACATCCTATAACATGGTTACCGGAATCCTTGGCGACATTCTTTCGTACATTCGTTTGTTTGCATTGGGAATATCTTCAAGTATCCTTGGCTACGTTTTTAACACGTTGGCTGTCTCCATGGCAGGAAGCGCAGTAGGTGTCTTTTTCATGATTGTAGTGCTAATCATTGGACACGGAATAAACCTGTTTATGGCAGGGTTGGGTTCGTTTGTCCACCCAATTCGTTTAACCTTTGTTGAATTTTACAAGAACGCCGGTTTTACTGGTGGAGGTAAAAAGTATAAGCCTTTCAGAAAACTAATTTAATAACCAAATTAAAATCATCTTTATGGAACCAATAATTTTTGCGTATTTAGGGATTGGGATAATGATTTCCCTATCAGGAGTTGGAAGTGCTTATGGGGTTACCATAGCGGGTAATGCCTCGCTTGGAGCGTTAAAAAAGAACGAAGACGCTTTTGGTAATTACCTAATACTTAGTGCATTACCAGGAACTCAAGGGTTGTATGGTTTTATGGGCTTCATTCTTATGCAAAACGTACTGAAACCAGAAATCACGTGGCTGCAGGCCGGTGCCGTCTTTGGTATGGGTTTAGCATTGGGTGTTGCGGCTCTTTTATCGGCTATCCGCCAGGGACAAGTTTGTGCCAATGGAATTTCAGCCATTGGATCGGGCTACAATGTATTGGGTAAAACCCTGATTTTGGCCGTATTCCCCGAGTTGTATGCCATCATTGCTTTTGCTGCAACTTTCCTGGTGGCAGGTGCCATTGCTTAAACAAGGAAAACAATCATTCAGTAACTACTTCCTCATGGTTTGCTAAAGACTGTGAGGAAGTTTTTTTTGAAAACACTAAACCATGTCTGAACGCTTCCTTACAACAACTGAACAAATAGAATCGTTGTCAAATCTGCATACAATAGATTTCTTTGCCCGTCAAATTGTTGAAGGGTTTATTACTGGCATCCATAAAAGTCCCTACCGTGGTTTTTCGGTTGAATTTGCCGAACACAGGGTCTATAATCAGGGCGAATCCATTAAACATATAGACTGGAAACTGTTTGGACGAACTGACAAATTGTATGTCAAGAATTATGAGGCTGAGACCAACCTACGTTGTCAAATTGTTCTTGACTGTAGCAGTTCCATGTTTTATCCAGCTGACAAAACCGTGAACAAAGCCGGGTATTCAGCACTTTGTGCCGCATCCATTTCTCTGATGCTCAATAGACAAAGGGATGCCGTTGGATTGACCCTTTTTTCGGATTCCATTCAGGAACATTTGCCATCGCGTCTTTCAGCGAGTCATAAAAGACTGATATTCAGTTATTTGGATTCCATCTTACGGGAACGGTTCAACCCGGCAAAAAAGCGGGGAACATCAACAGCACAGGTTCTGCATCAAATTTCTGAAGTTATAAACAAGCGTTCTTTGGTAGTTTTGTTTACTGATATGTTTGCCCAGGCCACCCCCGAAGAAATATACGGGGCATTAGAACATCTTCGTTACAACAAACACGAGGTTATTCTTTTTCACGTTACCCACCAAAGAACAGAACAGATGTTCGAGCTGGAAAACCGTCCTTACAAACTCATTGACATGGAAACCGGCGAAACGTTTAAACTCAACCCGTCCGAGTATCGCCAGTATTATGTTCAACAAATAAAACGGCAGTTCGAAGACCTCAGAAAGCGCTGCCTGCAATACAAAATTGAGTTGCTGGAAGCTGACATCGACCAACCTTTCCAAAATGTATTAACCCCTTGGCTTGTTAAGAGAAGTAGATTGTATTAGGAAGCATTTCATTGCTCCACAATAAACCACCTTTTCCTCAGTCCCCAATCCTCTCAGCCCGCAAAACGCCATTGGTTTTCATAATTTGTTGGATTAGAAAATCCATGTGTGTTATGTCTTTTACATAAACGGAGAAGGTGCCGTTGAAAAAACCGTCGTCAGTGTCAATATGCACTGCGGTAAGTTGCAAATGCAGGTCGTCAACAATCAGTTTCGAAAGTTGGTTTAACATTCCCCTCTGATCAACACCGGTAACCCGTATTTTGACAAGAAAACGCCCCTCGGGATCAAGACGGTTCCACCGCGCTTTTATAATCCGGTATGGATAGCGTCCATTGAGGTCGGGAGCATTGGGGCAGTTTTGCCGGTGAATGGTTATCCCTTTTTCAATGGAAATAAATCCAAAAATGGGGTCACCAAAAATGGGGTTACAACATTTGGCCAACACATAATCAATCCGACTAATATCCTTATCGACAATAAGATAGTCATCCTCCGAGCCCTTCGATTTTCTTTTGGGGGCTATAACCGGCAACGGTTTAATCTCTTCACTGGCGGTTTCAGTACCCTGGCTGGCTATAAAGTTTTTAATTGCAGTGAAGTCAATCTTACCCAACGCGAAGTTTTGGTACAAATCGACAATGTTTTTAAAACCAAATTTCTTTAGCAGCAGTATTAAAAATTCGTCGGGAATATGAAGCCCCGCATGTGAAAGTTTTCGGTTCAGACTCTCCTTACCCATTTCCGCTTCGCGATAAACCTGATCCTTTAGCGATCGTTTTATGCGGGTTCGAGCCTTTGATGTTACGGCAAAATTCAACCAGCTTTCATTGGGCGACTGATTTTTTGATGTAATGATATCGACCGTATCGCCACTTTTCAGTACTTGCCTTATGGGGGCCATGCGACCGTTAACCCTTGCACCGGTGCACTTATCGCCAATGTTGGAATGAATGCTGTAGGCAAAGTCAATGACGGTTGAATTATAGGATAACTGCTTTAGCTCGCCCTTTGGGGTAAAGACAAAAATATCTTTCGTGGGATCGTCAGTGGCTCTAAACTGATTCTCGTCTTCGCCAATTTCGGGGTTTTCCAATATTTCGCGAATTGTTGCCAGCCACTGTTGGTGGGTTTGTCCTCCGGTTACCTCTTTATACCGCCAGTGGGCTGCAGTTCCTTTTTCGGCCACCTCGTCCATACGCCTGGTTCGGATTTGAACCTCGACCCACATTTTCTTGTCGTGTCCCAAAACTGTAGCATGCAACGATTCATAGCCACTTTTTCGCGGTGTGCTTATCCAGTCGCGCATCCGGGCAGGGTTGGGTAAATAGAGGTTCGAGACTATGGAGTAGGCTGTCCAGCAGGCCATTTTTTCGTCTTTAGGCTGAATGTCATCTAAAATAATCCGGATGGCAAACAAATCATACACATCGTCGAAACGAACATGCTGTGTTTCCATTTTTTTCCAAATGCTATAGACCGACTTGACACGGCTTTTCAACTCAAAACGGTAACCTTTCCCCGTCAATTCATTCTTTATGGGTTCAACAAAACGGGCAATGTATTGCTCACGTTCGGTGCTGGTTTCCTCCAGTTTGGAAATGATGTTGTTATAAACACCGGGCTTGGTATATTTCAGCCACAATAGTTCTAATTCAGCTTTAATAGCATAGAGCCCCAACCTGTGGGCGATGGGAGCATAAATGGCTCCGGCCTCCATGGCAAGACTGTACTTTTTTTCGTCATCGAAGCGGTCAATGGAGCGAATAGTGTGCAGCCTGTCGGCAAGTTTTACTAAAATTATCCGCACATCGGGGACAATGCTCAACAGCAAATCAATGTATTTTTCGCTTTGGCTGCTGATGTTAGCCGAATAGAGTCCCGAAATTTTATTCAGGCCTTCAATAATTTCCACGACGGTAGTGCCAAAAATATCGAGTACCTGCTGACGTTGAATGTTTTCGGATTCGACCAAATCGTGCATCAGGGCACTTATGGTCGAGTTCTTGGCTAAGCCAATTTCGTCAACTACAATAGTAGCAACAAGCAGAGGATGAACAATATAAGGCTCCCCTGATTTACGGAACATCCCTTTCAAAGCAACGGAAGTTAGCGCAAAGGCCAGTTTCACCGATTCGAGATCGGTACCCGATATTTTCCCGGCACATCGCGCTAAAAATTTGTCATACAAACCGCGTACTTCCTCGGTTTCAAACCAGGGTTCAGTATTTTGGTGTGTATATTTTGGTGTGTTGGGCATTGCAACAAAGCAAGTGTTAAAATTTTATAAAATATTCAATGGCAGCGCTTACTCCGTTTGAATTATTCGACGGGACTATTTGATACCGGTCTTTTAGTTCGGGGTGGCCGTTTTCGACCAGCCGGGCATGTCCAACCAGGTCTAGGACGTCAATGTCGTTAAAATCGTTGCCTATGGCCAAAACATGTTGCTTGTCAATATATAACTTTTGGCACAACCATTCAATGGCATGTCCCTTACTAACGTTCTCGGGAAAGACCTCCATCCACATCATGCTGTGATCAATGGGCGAAGTTGTTCTAATAACCTTGAATCCGCCTAATTGACTTTTTATGCGGTTAAAACGCGTAATGTCTGATTCCATTATGGTTAACAACTGACATGTATTATCCGAAAAATCAAAACCCGGGGTAAGAGGTGAACAAAATTCGTGGTAATATTCGCGATAAGCATTAAACCCAATATTTTCGGGGTTAACCTGAAAATACTGAAAACAATGGTTCTCGGGGATGGGAAAATGAACCGTAAAATCAAGGTTTTCACTGATAAAAAGACGGGCAACTTTCTTGGCTTGTTCCTTTGTAAGGCCATTGCTGAGGAGTATTTCGCGGGTGCGAAAATCCATTATACCGCTACCGGTGCTGAATACCACGTAATCGAATGGAAAATCTGTAGGAATTACCTTTGAAATTGAGAAGAGATTCCTTCCGGTTGCGGCAACCCTTATAATTCCTTTTCTGCCAAGATTGTGAAATGTATCCAGTTCACGTGGGTCAATGGTTTTATCGTCACGTAACAAGGTTCCGTCAAGATCGGTAACCACCATTTTAAGGCTCATAGGATTTCTATTTTCATAAAGAACAAAAAACGTGGAGTTTTTCCTTTCTTTATTTCAATTTCTGCAATTGCATATCAACTTCTACCAGAATTGTCTTTTCCATTGAAGGAGGAATGTTGAAATTAAAATCCATAAG
Organism: Salinivirgaceae bacterium; assembly: GCA_037441445.1. Taxonomy (GTDB): domain Bacteria; phylum Bacteroidota; class Bacteroidia; order Bacteroidales; family Salinivirgaceae; genus JAAYQU01. Next base: position 1,384 of record JBBISE010000093.1, on the reverse strand, counting down.
GTTAACCGTAAATACGCTCTTACCTGCTATGGCATTGCTGGTTACGGTAAATTTAGCCTTTGCTTTTATTTCTTTTGTGACACGCCTAAGTGTAAAATCTCCAACTACTTGTACATCGTAGGTGCCTTTTTTGTTCAAATCAAGTTTTTCAAAGTCAAGAATCCTACCTTTAAAAATTGAATTGGCAAAATGGGCGTTTTTAGTGAAATACTCGTCGAATTTTTGTTGACTGTAGGCTCCGGTAAACCGAAACGAGAGCATTACAATGTTGAACTGCATTTCGCCGGTAGAGGCATTGTAGGCTGCTGCTACATGCCGGTTTTCGGTTTCCATTTTGCCATGGGGAGCATTATACTTTAAAACAATAACCCCGTTTTTTGTTGCATATCGTTGACCACATAAAGCATAGGAAAATCCTAGTAATAAAATTAATAGTATTGAAAGATAATATTTCGATTGCATAGATACTGTGCTAAATTACTTGTATTAATTATTATTTCTATTAACTACAGTAACGTGTTCAACGATAACGTCATAACCCGAAAAACCTGTACAATACCCCTTTAGAATTACGCTGTCACCTACATCTAAATCGGATGTTTCCTGTGGATGCAGGTCAAGTCTGATGCCTTCCTGGCCAAACATGCCATCGTTCAGGAACATAAGCACGATTTTCCGGTTGTCAACAACTTCGATAGAATCAACAATTCCCTCAATATGAATGACTTTACCATTGTATTTCTTTGCAGCCGAAAGGTCATTTTTCGAAAAAGCAGCATACAATTCAGCAGCCGTAAGTTGCGCTTCGGGTTTCGCTTTGGTGTAGTCAACGTGCTTTTTGTTTGACACATACAGATAAAAAGCCCCAGCGGCAATTCCTGCCAGAAGAATAAGGCCCAGGATGATTTTAAGAATCAGTTTCATTGTACTGTTTTTTATATTATATTATTGATTGACAACATGCCAACGTGTTTTTATCAGAATAAATTGACACGGGTTTACGCCTGCAAAAGTAAGGATAATTTTGCTTGCTTGTTTGTAACAATAGTTCGTTAAACTTTTACATAAATGTTTGATTTTCAACAAAATAAGTGCTGAAAAATTTGGTAAAGTCCCTGATAATCAGTAACTTAACGGATTAACCACAATCTGTTTAAATTATGACGCTCAGGGACCAAATATCATACAAGACATTGATAAACAAATGTTTAAAAAATATGCCAAAAATAAATCTGTGGAGAAAGTCGTTTCTTCCGGAAACGTTTATACTCTTCCTGTCTATCAGGGGGCGAATTAACTTTCTTCAGCTCGCAAGATACGGAAAATTTAGTGAACAACGGTTCAGACAACAGTTTGAAAAGCAGTCTGACTTCCTGTTGTTCAA
>JBBISE010000092.1:0-13729 GCA_037441445.1 Salinivirgaceae bacterium | reverse complement strand
CCGAAAATATAAACATATGAAACGCCCATGCCGACAACCGATTTTTCGACACACAGGCGCATGATTAAAGTCGGCATGAAGTTCCATATGGCCGTAAACCGAAAAATTATAAACATATGAAAACATAGAAAATATAGGCAAAGACTGTTCGGTACCATGGCGGTAGGAAAGTAAAAGTATAGGCAACAATGGGTGTTTCTGTTCCAAACACGTTCCGGGCCCTGACTTCGAACCGATATTTTCCTTCCGCGAGATAGGTAAATTCCTTCTCGCTACGGGTTGTCCATTCAGACCAATCGTGGCTGAAGCCGATAAGTCGATGCTGATATTGTATTTTTTCGTGACTTTCATAAAAAAATGCCTGAAAAACGAAACCGCAACGCGTTGTTACCAAAAGAAAGTACCGGTACCATTTCCGGTGTTTGGAAACCTGTTGGTTTACCCTCTTTCAACCAGGTTCCGCCAAAGAGAACCGAATCAACCGGTTTTATTGTTTCTACAGATCGCAGCAGGACATGGAATGAATCATTACAAACATCGCTTTTCGTAGTGTTGTAAAGGATGATTTTCTCGCTCGAATCAAATATAATATTCTCATCATTAATGGGATAAAAAACAAAAAGAAGGTAATCGGAAATACGTTTAAGTGGTGTTTCAAATAAGGCAACTTCGGTTTTACCTAACCCATTAATCCTAATTTTCCCTATGGCATCTTGTTTATTTCGTGTTCCATGGAACCAGGTGTTTTGGTTTCGGTCCAATTTTACAGAATGAATGTGGAAATTCTCACCCAAAACTTTGTTTAATGCTTTTGAAGGAATTAGTGTATTCCCCGTAATTTCGAAAACTCCGATGTCGGTTCCAATTTTTATGGAATTATTAAATTTGAATACATTAGCCTGCTTTAAAGGAATTTCCGGCGAAGCCGCCATAACAATCATGCGGGCTATGGAATCACAGGATTGGTTCAGGGTTAACTTTAAAATTCTCGAACCATTATCATTAAGCCATATATTCCCCGAGTCATCGGCTGTTGGGTTCGACAAGTTGGGGTGCTCATCGAACAGTTTTTTGAATGTCCATCTTCCTGACTGTTGTTCAAATATACCAAAACCACTATTTTCAATGGTTGCAAACAAATATTTTTTTCTAAACAGGGTAATTTCTTTGGGAACTTAGGTGCTTATTTTTTCGGCCTTCCGGTTCTTGATAATAAACGTTCCCACATTGCTGCTCGAACAAATAATTTGATTATCAACCAATTTCAACACCCACGCTTTTCGTCCTTCGGTTCCTTTTACCAGCGTAAACGTGGGATCGACCAAGTGGTTGGCAGTTGTAAGGTCAACATAATAAACACCTTGGGCTGTCCCGGCATACAGTATTGAATCGTGCACCAAAAGACTGTAAACAGCGGCATTAGGAAGGTTCCATTGCTCGTTAATCTGAGTAAATGGCGAGTTGCTAAACACACACGAAACTCCAAATTCCAATGAGCTCCATATATTTTGACGGTAATCGGCATAAATATCGTAGTGGTCGTTACTTTGCAATCCCCCTGCCCTGTTCATGTGTTTTCGGGGATTCCCTCTGAAATCGGTGATGAGAACACCACTGGAAACGGTTCCAAAAGCTATTAACGAATCGCCTAAGGAGAAAGCCTTGTAAATCTGGTGCTGTTTCAAGAACTCGTTCGATGGATTTTTATACGGTTGCAAATTTTCGCCTGCGAAAGTAAACAAACCGTCAGTACGCGTTACATCCAAAAGAGTATCAACATGCAAAGGAAACAAATGCCTGACACGGAAACTAGCCAAGGCCTTACCTCCGGAAACTGGCAACAGGTTTGCGCCATCAAAAATCGCCAGACCTTTATCTGAACTTATATAAATTGTATTTGCAATAAGGGATGCCGCGACACGGGAAATTGGAAAATGGAGCTGCGTTGTTTTGTTGTTGGACCATTTCAGGATATACCCCCGGTGCGAAAAGAAATAGACCGTATCATTCTTAGCTATTACAAAGTGAAAACTTCCATAGAAAGTATCCTTGTTCTTCTCCCGGTCAATTACAGAAACAAATACCGAACTTCCATTGGACTGATAATCAATATATCCGGCCTCGTCCATACCACCGCCAAAAATAACTCCGTTTTTATCGGTAGTCATGCACAACAGCGCAACATCGGGAGCAATGTTACGCCAGAAAGTCCCATCAAACTCAAGCAATCCGCCTTTGTTTCCAAAGTAGAGTAATCCACGTCCGTCCTGAAGCGCAGCTCAGTTATCGTTTTTTGCCTTGTATTCTGATGGCGGATAATTCTTTACAAAAGGAATCCCCTTGCTGCTGATTTGCAAGAAAAGAGACAGCATAAAGAACTGATAAAGAAGCAGATGAGAAATTCGAAGAAAATTCATTAATCAGCAATGTTGGTCGTCCAAAGGCTTAAAGATAGCAAAAGATATCGATTTCAGTTTTGAATAACCCCTTTTTTCGTTTATGTTTCTTACATTTACCTGTATTTTGCAGTAAAACAACAATGGAGATGATTCTTTCGCAACTCATTCTTTTATTACCCTTTACCGTTGTAACCGCGGCTTACATTTTCGTGGTGCTATACTTATCCGTTCGTCTGCAACCAACATTCAGACCAGCCAACGGGCATGGAAAACCGCATGTCTTGGTCGTGGTGGCATTCAGAAACGAGAAAGAAAACATACCCTCACTGATTTCTTCCTTAGACAAGCAGACTTATCCACAGGCCCATTTCATTTTGATTGACGACCATTCTACCGATGAAAGCCTTGAATTAACCAGGAATTTAACAAAAAACAGCAATCGCTTTCAGCTTTTAACCCAGGTCAATGGGAAAGCGGGAAAAAAGGCAGCCCTTGAATTAGCAACTCAAAACACTGTTGCTGAATATATTATATTCACCGACGCCGATTGTCGGTTCTCGCCTCATTGGGTTGAACAGCTTGTAACGGCTATGGTCAATGATAACCTGGATTTGTGTTCGGCACCCGTTTTCATTGACAACCCCAAAACCATGGTTGAGAAACTGCAAGCCACAGAAATGGCTTTTCTGACAGGCATTGGGCTTGCCCTTATCGCGTGCGGTAAACCAGTTTTTTGCAGTGGGGCTAATTTGGCTATAGCCAATTCATTATCCAATATTCCCTTGAAAAACAACATTGCCTCGGGCGATGATATTTTCCGTTTGCAGTATGCTGTAAGTTGTGGGAAAAGAATTGGAAACATACTAAATCCCGAATGCACGGTTTTTACAAAGGCCGAAAAAACCTTTTCGGGGTGGATTAACCAGCGAATCCGTTGGGCAGGGAAATCGACCTATTATACGGATCCCTTTGCTATCGGTTTTACTGTGTTTACAGGAGTAAGCCAGTTGGTAGCCATACTTTCTATTGTTTTACTCCAGCCGCAAGTTTGGATCCTTCTGTGGGGATTAAAGATTTTGGCCGAGGTGATTTTCATTACCCGGGTTATGAAGATGTATAAACTTAAATTTTCATTTCTCTCCATTGTAACACTCGGGATTATGTATCCTTTCTTTTCGGTTGGTATTGCTATGCTATCAGCTTTTGTACGACCCAGGTGGAAAGGCAGAAAAATTTAACAAACTAACCTGCTTTTTCAACTCAAAAAGCACTCTGTAAACATAAACAAGTTTAAACGGGCATTCTTGAATAATAAATTGATTGTTTGGCTTGTACGTATTCAACTTTTCAAAAGAAACCTTTGGCTGGGGATCACAAAGGCGGGCTATGAAACAGAGGAATTCAGAATTGCCAGCGGTGTCAATTCTTCAATTCTGTGTTCTATTCCAAAAATCTTTGGATGAAGCACTTCATGGTACAATTTTTGATAATGTCGTTGTCCGGCATTATGGTAAGGAAATCAGAAATTAGTTCTCTAATTTATTAAAAACCAGCATGACACATCAATTCCTCCTCATTAAAAAGAGATTCGATTACGATTTTTTAATGAACAAAGAATTTGCTGTTCTTTCAACCCTGTTTTTCTTGAAAAACACCTTTTGAAACGAAACAAAAACTGCCTTGATGCGTAATAGATGGTCTGATTGCGCATTTAAATGCGGTTTCTATTGACTTGTAAATACTTATTGCGTACTTTTGCCCTATTTTTCGGATAACATCTACACATACATGAGACAACTAAAGATTACCAAATCTATTACCAATCGCGAAAGTGCTTCGCTGGACAAGTACCTTCAGGAAATCGGGAAGGAAGATTTAATCACAGTCGAGGAAGAAGTTGAATTGGCGCAACGCATCCACAAAGGCGACAGAGCTGCTTTGGAGAGACTTACCAAGGCCAACCTCCGTTTTGTGGTATCGGTTGCAAAACAATATCAAAACCAAGGACTTAGCTTACCTGACCTGATTAACGAAGGTAACCTGGGTTTAATTAAAGCAGCCGAGAAATTTGACGAAACCCGTGGTTTTAAATTTATCTCCTATGCTGTTTGGTGGATCCGCCAGTCCATTCTTCAGGCTCTAGCCGAGCAATCGCGGATTGTGCGTCTGCCCCTGAACCAGGTTGGTTCCTTGAATAAAATCAACAAAGCCTACTCGAAATTCGAACAGGAGAACGAACGCACGCCAACCTCCGAGGAATTAGCCGATATTTTGGAAATACCCAAAGAGAAAGTTGCAGACACACTAAGAGTCTCGGGTCGTCACATTTCTGTCGATGCCCCCTTTGTTGAAGGAGAAGACAACAGCCTTTTAGATGTTCTGGAAAATAGCGACAGCCCCGATGCTGACGGCCTTTTAATGAACGAATCGCTCTGCCGTGAAATTGAACGCGCACTGGCAACACTCACCGAACGTGAGCGCGACATTATAAAACTGCACTTTGGTATTTCGTGCCAGGAGATGACACTCGAGGAAGTGGGCGAACGCTTTGGTCTGACTCGAGAACGCGTAAGACAGATTAAAGAAAAGGCTATCAGAAGGTTACGCCATACATCGCGCAGCAAACTGCTTAAAGCATATCTTGGATAATCCATTACAAAGCAGAGCTTCCTGAACATCGGAAGCTCTCTTATTATTACTAACTCAAACACAATTTAATATTACTTTATGATTGTTGAAAACGACAAATTGGTTTCATTGACATACCAACTGAAATCAGACAACGCCCAAGGCGAAATAATTGAAAACGTTACCGACGAACGCCCCTTAAAATTTCTTTTTGGTCAAGGAATGCTTTTACCAGAATTCGAAAACAATTTACAAGGAAAAAAAACCGGCGATAATTTCGAGTTTACACTTTCAGCTTCAGAAGCCTACGGCGAACATACCGAAAATGCCATTATTGAAATACCCCTCTCGGTTTTTGAAATGGATGGAAAAGTAAACTACAACCTTGTAAAAGTGGGGAATTCAATTCCTATGATGGATTCGACAGGAAACCGTCTGTCAGGTGTTGTTAAAGAAATAGCTAAAGATACTGTGACTATGGACTTTAACCACCCTATGGCCGGAAAACAATTGCATTTTTCAGGTCAGGTTGTGGAGGTAAAAGAACCATCCGAAGATGATTTAGCCATGTTTAGCCACAGCTGCAGCGGATGCAGCGGCGGAGACTGTGGCGATCATGGTTGTCATTAAGAAATAAAAACTATTTACCATAAAAAGCTCGCCTTCGCGGGCTTTTTTTGTAAATAATAATTCAATGTCGTTTAGTCAGGGAGTTTCCTGTCATGGAATTTCTAAATCTACCCTTCGACTACGCTCAGGGTGACGGCGGTCATGCTGAGCTGAGTCGGAGCATGTTTTCTTAACTAAACGACATTGAATAATAATTGGTAAAAAACAACAAGACAAACCCATAATTTACTAATTTTACACGGTCAGTAAAAGGATTGTATTTTAAACCTCAATTTTTATTCTATGCAGCCATACGGAAAAATACTCGCGGTCGATGATAACGAAGATATCCTGATTTCCCTTAAACTTTTGCTTAAACCACATGTGGAGTCAATTGTTACAGAACCCAATCCCGAAAAAATCGACCAAATCCTGTTAAAAAACAAATTTGATGTTATCTTGCTGGATATGAACTTCAAGCACGACGCCATCAGCGGACAGGAAGGGATGTATTGGTTTGAAAAAATCTTAGATATCGACCCCGATGCTGTTGTCATATTTATAACGGCCTATGGGAACACCGAAAAAGCTGTCCGTGCAATAAAAGCCGGAGCCACCGATTTTATTCTGAAACCGTGGCAAAACGAAAAGTTGCTGGCCACGGTTATGGCCGGGATAAAACTTAGGGAATCGCGAAACGACGCTTCGCAACAGCGGAACAAGGTAAAACAAATGTTAGAAACCATCGATACGCCTTTCAAAGACATCATTGGCGAGTCGGCAGGAATGAAAAAAGTACTGGAAACCATCAGAAAAGTGGCCTCGACCGATGCCAGTATCCTTATTTTAGGTGAAAATGGTACGGGAAAGGAAGTAGTTGCCCGTGCCATACACCGCAGTAGTGTCAGGAACGATGAGGTTTTCATTAATGTTGACCTTGGAGCTATTCCCGACACGTTGTTTGAAAGTGAATTGTTTGGCTACGAGAAAGGGGCTTTTACTGACGCCAAACAATCCAAGGAAGGAAGGTTCGAGGTTGCATCAGGCGGAACACTTTTCCTCGATGAAATTGGAAACCTTACTCTGCCCATGCAAGCCAAACTTCTAACCGTAATAGAGCGCCGACAAGTGGTGCGGTTGGGCAGCACGCAGCCAAAAAACATTGACATACGCCTGATATGTGCCACCAACTCGGATATTTATGAAATGGTTGACAATGGAGATTTTCGCCAGGATTTGCTCTACCGCATCAACACAGTCGAAATCCATATCCCACCACTGCGCGAACGTTCCGACGATATCCCGCTGCTAGCCGAGCACTATTTTAACCTCTACACCCGGAAATACAAAAAGAGGTTAAAAAAAATCAGTGCAGCTGCCATGAAAGAGCTGCAAATGTACAACTGGCCGGGAAACATCCGCGAATTGCAACATTCCATTGAACGGGCTGTTATCATGTCGGAAGGCATGTCGCTTGAACCCTGCGATTTTATACTTAATCCGCAAAAGAAATCGAAAACCTCCGAGTTTGAATTCGACACATTCAACCTCGACGAAATAGAGAAACGAATAATAAAAATGGTCATGGACAAAACACATGGAAATGTGACCATTGCTGCTAAGCAAATGGGACTTACGCGTACTTCACTTTACCGGAGAATTGAGAAACATGGTCTCTAAGCGGTTCGTAAGCAGGTTGATTCTTCAAATCACGTTGTTGGCAATCACCATGTTCGTGTTTTCCTGGGTATTGCTAACCACCAAGTATTACTACACAGCTTTTATCTTATTCACTTTCATTCCGTTACAAGGATGGATGCTAATGCAATTGGTTAGTAAAACCAACCGTAAATTAGTTTCTTTTTTCAGTGCCATTAAGCATGCCGAGTTCAACTATAATTTCAGTGCCGAGGAGCATGGAACGGCTTTTTCGAGCCTCAACAAAATTATGGATGAGATTATTGAACAATTTAGAACGGTAAAACAAAACAAAGAAGAACAACATTATTTTTATCAGTCGGTTATTCAACACATTGGAGTTTGCTTAATTGCTTTCAGAACGAATGGAGCAGTTATTATGGCCAACAATGCGGCTACCCGAATGTTTGGAATCAGCAATTTCAACCAGCTCGACCAACTAAGGGACGTGGACGAAAAACTCTACAACACCGTAATAAATCTTGAAGACGGACAAAAAAAATTAATCAAAATTCAGATTGACAGCGAATTGTATTATCTTTCCATTCATGCTAAAACCATACGACAAGAGTTAGGGATAATAAAGGTTGTTGGCATCCAAAATATTCAAACGGAACTGGAGCAGCAGGAAATTGAATCGTGGCAAAAGTTAATACGGGTTTTAACACATGAGATAATGAACTCTATTACGCCAGTTACTTCATTGACCGACACTCTGAAAACCATGCTCAATAGCAAATCGGAGTTTGATGCAGAAAGTATGGACGATATAAAACTGGCCATAAACACAATACACAAACGCAGCAATGGTTTGTTACAATTTGTGGAAACATACAGAAACCTGACAAAAATCCCTCAGCCCCAATTTGAAAGAACGGTGGTTTATCATTTTCTTCAGGAGCTCACCAAGCTATTCGAGAACGAATGCCGCGAAAAAAACATCGAAATTTGTATTGAAATGCAGAACCCGGCTCTGGATATGATGTCCGATGAGGCCATGATGGAACGGGTTATGATAAACCTTATCAGGAATGCCATTCATGCCGTTTCTGAAGCTGAATCCCCGAAAATAACCTTACGATCCTACCTTAATCCGACGGGAAATGTTGTGATTCAGGTTATTGACAATGGACAAGGAATCCTTCCAGAGGTAATTGACAAGATTTTCATCCCTTTCTTCACCACGCGACCTGGTGGTTCAGGCATTGGGCTTGCCCTGTCAAGACAGTTGGTCAGGGCACAGGGCGGAGCAATAAACGTTACATCGAAACCTGGAGAAACGATATTCTCGGTTCGATTGTAAACAATGCGAAACAACGCAAAGCCACACAATTCTTCGTTTTTTTCAATGTACACCATCTTACGCCAGAGATGATGAGAACTTCTTTGCACTAACGTTTTCGATTCATGAATTCTGAAATTCAAAAAAATATTGCTCTCTCTTTTCAAAATTCCACAAACATCCCGACTAATGATAGCAAACAATTAAAACAAGAAAATATGAAACACACAAAAACTATTGCCATTGGAATGATGCTTACGGCATCAGGATTCATTTACGGACAAAGATCCAGTAACGTGGAAATACCTTCCGGCAAATCGTTCTTCATTCAGTCGGCAATGAATTATGGATCAAATATGGGGGGATATTGGGATATACCAGGAAAGCCCACAAGAATTGAAAAGGGATCGAATATTCAGGTTTGGAATCTTGACGAAGGAATGGACAGAAAATTTAGGTTGAGACAAAGTCCTGAAGCTGGTTTCTATGAAATTCAGATAGGAACAACTTTGAACTCAAGAGTCGATGTGGCCGGAGGTAAAACTGCCAATGGAACCAACATCCTTACGTGGGAAGAAAACAACGCCACCAACCAACGTTTTGCCTTTGTACATCTAGGAAATGGACGTTTTAAAATTTATGACAGAAACGGGAAAATAATCTGTTTAAAAGGAAAAAGCAACGCCAATGGTTCCAATGTACACATATGGGATGACCATAACGGGGCATTTACAGAATGGTATTTGATTGATGCGTACGCAAAAACAGTCTTTATTCCAGGCGCCAATCCCACACCACAGCCAGTTGCCAAACCGGCTCCGACCCCTGCTCCTGACAAAAAAACATCGCCGGTTCCACAAGTAATGCCTACAAAACGATAGATATTCAGAAACAACCAAAATTTAAGCAAAAGTTTTAACCAAACCGTCCTGCATTGATAAAAAATGAAGGACGGTTGCTTTTTATTCTCAAGTTATCTCCGCCTTTTTGTAAACAAATACTCTAAAATATTTGTTAGCTTACGTTTTTGTTTTTAGATTGCGATGTCAAGTCCATCCAGCGATCAAGACCATGACAAAGCAAAACAGATTCCTAAGCAATGAAAGAACAAGACTATAAGTTTCAATGGAGTAATATTGGCAATATTAAACTGGGAAGGCCAAATCTGGGCTCACTCACCAGCGTAGCGGCATACAGAATGCTCCAATATTCTGTCCGAAGTGATTTAAACCAAAAACTGGGGGCAACCGAAGCAGCAGGAATATATTTTGAGGCTGGCAAACTGGCAGGCCACGAATTTTGCAAAAACGTCTTGGACAAAAACCGGGAGTTGAATGAGTTTTTATCCCAATTGCAGAACATTCTCAAAGAATTGCGCATTGGGTTAATCCGATTTGAAGCAATGGACATCGAAAGCTGCACCTTTACTTTAGCTGTGTCGGAAGACCTCGATTGCTCGGGCCTACCGGTCACTGACGAAACCGTTTGCGACTTCGATGAAGGTTTTATTTCCGGTATCCTGACAGAATATTTAGGACGAAAAATAACGGCAAAGGAAACGGACTGTTGGTCTAACGGTGCAAAGGTTTGCCGCTTTTCAATTTATCCTGAAAAATGACCGAGCAAGATTTCATACTTCAAATCGGGAATATTATCAAAGCGTTCTCATACGGAAGCTCCGATGAGATAAAAAAATATCTGGAAACGAAATTGCCCGACGAAATTTCCGACCCTCAATTCCGTGAGTCGTATGAGACCATACTATCCTTTTTCGAGAGCTATTTTCATGCAAAACAATTTGCCTTTAATTTATCGCACGGCGAACTTAACTATCAATTTCCAAAAGGGAAACCCGAACTTGGGGCATTCAAAGGACTACAGTCAACGTTGAAGCACCTACTTTGGCAGGTTCAACAATTGGCTCAGGGCGATTATTCGCAACATGTTGATTATCTGGGGGAATTCTCACATCAATTTAACAGGTTGATAGCCAACCTGCGCGAAAAACAGTTACTGGAAGAAGCTGTGAAACAACGGGAGTTCCAGATTGTGAGTCTGTTTGAAGAATTAAATCAAAAGCAAAAGATACTGGAAGCTCAGAATGCAGAACTTCAGGAAGCCCGCAGTACAATAGAGCAAGCTTTTAACAGCTACCAAAACCTTTATGATTACGCTCCCACAGGCTATTTCACACTCACCGGAAAGGGCGAAATAGTAAAACTCAACTATGCCTTTGCCGACACACTCGGCCAGACACGTGGAGCCTTGTTGGGAAAGAATTTATACACCTATGTCGCTAAGGAATATAAAAACCCATTGGAAAGATTTATTGCAGCAGTCGATGAGGTTACAAAGTCCAGAATCGAAATTGAAGTTGTGCGCACGAATAGGAAAAGGGTATTCCTTATGCTCGAAGCCATTAAAGGCGATTACGAGAACGAGATTTTAATTACGGCAACCGACATTACGTCTCGAAAGCAAACCGAGAACAGGATTAGTGGCCTGCTTTCAGTATTGGAAAACAGTGAGAATATCATTGTCCAAAAAGACCTTGATTTGAAGATAGTTGCAGCAAATAAAAAACTTGCAGAAATAACTGGTTTTAAAAATCCTGATGAGCTTATTGGAAAAACCGATGCCGAAATCTTTGGTTTGTCGCCCGATACAGAACCCGTCAGATCATACATGCGAGATGAGTTAATGGCTCAAACCCTAAAAAAGGGAGAAGTTGTTGAACGCGAAGAAATTGTGGTTAAAAAAAACGGTGAACAAAGTACTTTTTTTACCCGTAAATACCCAATATTTGATTCCAATAACCAACTGATTGGAACCGGAAATATTTCCATTGACATATCGAACCTTAAAAAAGCCGAAGAAGTACGCCGCCAAAGCGAAGAACGATTCCGGTTATTGTTTGAAACTATGCAGCAAGGTGTTGTTTTTCATGATGCCAAGGGGGAAATTATAGAAACCAACCCAGCTGTGGAACGAATTCTGGGTCATCCGCGATTCGATACGTTGGGAAGAAATTCCGATGATCCAATTTGGGGAAGTATAAAGGAGGACGGTTCCGAATTTAAAGGAGAATACCACCCTGCCATGGTTGCCTTGAAAACGGGCGAGATTGTAAAAGATGTAGTCATGGGAGTTTATAATTACGACAAAAAAGACTACGTCTGGATAAATATCACTGCTATTCCCGTTTTTAAAGGATTTTCCAAAGAAGTTGGCCATGTTTATGCCATTTTTGAGGATATCACCGAAAGGCGGCGCACCGAAATGGAATTGAATGACACCATGCACGAACTCAAGTGTCTTTCATCAATTAGAAGCAAAATGCAGTCGGAATATGATCCAGACTCTTTCTTCCAACATGTGGCTGATTCTATTGTAACCTCAATGCCATACATCCATGAATCAGAAACAAAAATTTTAATTTACAATACAGAGTATAGGAGTTTTACCTCTCAAGTAAAGAAAACCAACCAAATAGAAACACCCATAATTGTTAGGGATGAAAAAGTTGGAACTATAACCACGTTGGTTTCCAGTAAGTTTACCCCATTCCTTGCAAGAAAACAAGAACTACTCAGTAATATTGCCAACTCGGTTGGTTTATTTCTTGAGAACAGACACAATATTCTTGAAAAAATTGAGGAAACAGAAGCACGCTTCCGTACCTTGTTCTTAAATGCTCCCATTGGGATTTACAGGACAACTCCCGACAGAAAGTTTGTTTTTGCAAATCCAAGCTTTCTAAAAATGCTTGGTTACAGTTCCTTCGAAGATTTGACACAAAATCACACCAGTCTCGACTTTTACAAAAACAAGGACCATGAAAAATCGTTCATGTTTAATATGGTAAAACAGTCGGCAGTTATGGGATTCGAAACCATTTGGGAAACGAAAGACGGAAATGAAATAATTGTAACAGAGAGTGCAAGAGCGGTAAAAAACCATGAGGGCCAAACGGTTTTCTACGACGGAATAGTTGAAGACGTAACTCAACGTGTAGAATCGCAACGTAAGCTAATTGAAAGCGAAATAAAATACCGAACGGTGGCCGATTATACTTACGACTGGGAATACTGGATTAGTCCTCTCCAGCGAATAGTTTTCATGTCGTCGTCGGTTGAACGCATTACAGGCTATCCAATTGGCGAATTCCTCGAAAACCCAGCATTGCTGAACCAAATAATTCATCCTGACGACATGCTGGAATGGGAGAAACACAAAGCAACATGGCACAATCACCAGCTACAGGACACCCATCAGGAAGCAATTTTCAGAATTGTTACCAAAGAGAAAAGTATAAGATGGATTTCGCACATTTGCCGTCAAATATTTATTAACGGGGAAAATCTTGGTTTACGCATATCGAACCGCGACATTACAGAGCAGGTTGAAGCGCAGAAAAAACTCATGACGGTTACCATAGAGGTTGAAGAAAAAGAAAGGGCCAGATACTCGCGCGAGCTACACGATGGTCTTGGCCCATTGTTGTCAACAATAAAACTCTATTTTCAATGGCTAGCTGAATACGTACAAGACGAAAAAGGGATGATAATAACACAAAAAGGCAACCAAAATATTAATACAGCCATCCAGACAACCCGTGAAATTGCTTTCAACCTAAGCCCCCGGATTTTGGAAAACATGGGATTGACCGAAGCCGTTACTGTATTTATTCAGAATATAAACGAGTTGAAGGTTGTTCACATTGACTTTAAAACAAATTCGCGAGAGCGTTTTAACAGAAATATTGAAATAACTGTATATAGAATTATTACTGAATTAATCAATAACACAATAAAATATGCCAAAGCAACCAAAGTTACTATTGATGTAGAAATTAATCCCGAAAAATCAAAAATTTCATTATGTTATTCGGACAACGGCATAGGTTTTGATTTGGAAGCCGTAGAGGCCTATGGCAGAGGCTTGGGGTTGAAAAACCTGATACAGAGAGTAAATACTATGCAAGGAGCACTAAAAATTGATAGTAAACCTGGTAACGGGGTTAAGGTTAATGTTGTTTTACCCTTAAGTATTAATTAGTAGCTGTCAAGTTTCATAAGGTTGTTGGTTAAAACAATCTTGCTTTGATTTAAAT
>JBBISE010000091.1:0-13773 GCA_037441445.1 Salinivirgaceae bacterium | reverse complement strand
TTTAATTTTTTCGCTTATCATGAAGTTTTCCCATAGAGCACCTACGTCTGTCCTTGTGTGAAGAGGTCGAAAGTCCCCAATAATGGCGTTTCTAATCCCATTATCGTAAAAATACCATTTCGAAGATTTACTGATTTCTTTTCGTGGATTTGTAGAATAGGCTGGTAGTTTGTAAACAACAAACGTTTTTGAAAGCAAATCCAGATATTTTTCAACTGTATTTCTGGAAAGTCCTAATTGCTTTCCCAGCTCGTCATAGGAAACAATACTGCCCATTTGAAATGAAATCAACCGAAGCAAGTCTCTCATTTTTGAAGAATTTTTAATGCCGTCAATCATGAGTAAATCTTTCAACAAATAGGCATTAGCAATTTCATTCAAATAGATCTGTTTTTTAGAAAAGTCGTCTATACTGCATAGCTCAGGGTAACTTCCATAAATCAGCAATTCTTCGATTTTTTTATTTATATCTAAAAATGTGTGCTTTTGCAATAATTCATTTATTGAAAGGGGGAATAATTTAAACTCAAAAGATCTACCAACCAAAGGTTCTCCGGTTCTATTGTTAAGATCAAAAGACGAAGACCCCAAAACTAAAATGGAAGCCGTTTTAACAGCATCAACCATCAGTTTCAAAATCATCCCAATTTCTTTAATATTTTGTGCTTCATCGATTATTAGTAAGTCGGTTCCGGATAAAAGTTGACGGTAATTTGATGCCGTCCTCTCCGAGAGAAGCCTTTCCGTTGTATAATCCTCTCCGTTTAAAATAGAAACTTTGCCGCGGTATTCCGATTCAATATGTTCGAACAATACAGTTTTGCCAACTCTACGGGTACCGAAAATTTTTATAACTTTTCCTGGAACAAGTTCCGACATAACAATCTTCTTAATATCTCTTTCAAATATCATACGTTATCATATTTGCACACAAATATAGTAATATTGTCAATAAAAATAACATATTTATATTAATTATGTCAATCCGTTGAAAAAAATTAGATTTATTATAAACTCTCATCAATTGCTTTGACAATATTTGGGTACTGTTTTTGAAAAGAGTAAAGGATGTTGCATCAAGGCTTGCATAAGGGCAAGGAAAATTCAACAAAAAAACCGACAGAACCCTCTGCCGGTTTTTTTAATATAATTCGCTACTAATTTTATGCCTGTGAAATGGCCACAGCTACAGCCACAGAAGCCCCAACCATTGGGTTGTTGCCCATGCCAATTAATCCCATCATTTCAACGTGTGCGGGAACTGACGACGAGCCGGCAAACTGTGCATCGGAGTGCATGCGCCCCATGGTGTCGGTCATACCATACGAGGCAGGACCTGCGGCCATGTTGTCGGGGTGTAGTGTACGTCCGGTGCCACCACCCGAGGCTACAGAAAAATATTTCCTGCCTTGTTCAATACACTCTTTTTTGTATGTTCCTGCCACCGGATGCTGGAAACGTGTTGGGTTGGTCGAGTTTCCGGTTATGGAAACATCCACACCTTCGCGATGCATTATGGCCACGCCTTCGCGCACGTCATCGGCACCATAGCAGTTTACTTTGGCTTTTTCACCTTTAGAATAGGCGGTGCGGGCAACTTCTTTTAGTTCGCCTGTGGCATAGTCGAACTGGGTTTGAACGTAGGTAAACCCGTTGATGCGCGAAATGATTTTAGCGGCATCTTTGCCCAAACCGTTCAAAATAACACGCAGTGGCTCTTTGCGAACGCGGTTTGCCGATTTGGCAATACCAATAGCACCTTCGGCAGCCGCAAACGATTCGTGGCCAGCTAGGAAGGCAAAACATTTGGTCTCTTCGCGCAGCAACATGGCGGCCAGGTTTCCGTGTCCAATTCCCACTTTGCGGTCATCGGCTACCGAACCGGGAATGCAAAATGCTTGCAAACCAATACCCAAGGTGGTGGCAATGTCGGCAGCGTTTGTTTCGCCTTTCTTTATAGCAATAGCGGCACCCACGGTATAGGCCCATAGGGCATTTTCGAAGGCAATGGGTTGAATCTCTTTTACAATTTTGAAAACATCAACGCCTTTGTTGTCGCAAATTTTCTTTGCTTCGTCTAGGGAAGCAATTCCGTATGAATTGAGGACCTGATTGATTTGTTTAATCCTGCGGTCGTAACTTTCAAATAATGGCATCGTGTATCCTCCTATTCTTTACGTGGGTCAATTGTTTTTGCTGCTTCATCAATCCGGCCATACTTTCCGGAAGCCTTTTTCAGTGCTTCGTTGGCATCGGTTCCTGTTTTAATCATATCCATCATACGACCAAGGCTAACATACTCGTATCCAATGATTTCGTTGTTTTCATCCAAGCCAATTTTGGTAATGTATCCTTCGGCAATTTCCAGGTAACGAGGGCCTTTGGCCACGGTTCCGTAAGTAGTCCCTATTACACTGCGTAATCCTTTTCCCAAATCTTCAAGACCAGCACCAATGGGCAGTCCTCCTTCCGAGAAAGCTGTTTGGGTGCGACCATAGGCAATTTGTAAAAACAGTTCGCGCATGGCGGTGTTAATAGCATCGCAAACAAGGTCGGTATTCAGGGCTTCCAAAATGGTTTTGCCTGGCAGAATTTCCGAGGCCATGGCCGCTGAATGGGTCATTCCTGAACATCCAATGGTCTCAACCAACGCTTCCTGAATAATACCATCCTTTACATTCAGGGTTAATTTACAGGCTCCCTGTTGCGGAGCGCACCAACCAACACCGTGGGTCAGACCCGAGATGTCAGTCACTTCTTTTGCCTTTACCCACCGGCCTTCTTCGGGGATGGGAGCAGAACCATGATTTGCACCTCTGGCAACACAAATCATTCCTTCAACTTCGTGTGTAAAACTCATATTTTTCACTTTAAAATGTTAAGTGGTTTTCAATATCTGTAAAAAAGCTGATAACTTTAACATTATCAGCGCTATGGCCGATTTCATATAGGCGCAAAAGCGTGTAAAAGTACAAAAAAATATCGAAGATTAGGAAGGAAAATGTTGTAAATCATGGTATCATTTTCAAAAAAAGAATCTGCTATTTTTGTTTAGAAACACAAAATTTTCCATTTTAATTGAGTATTTTTGGACGTTGGTATTTATAAACGATAACCTTTTAATAATGAAGATTTTAGGAATGGGCAATGCCCTTGTTGATATTTTGGTAAAACTCAATAGCGATAATATTATTAGCGAACTGGGCTTTCCCCGTGGAAGCATGCAATTGGTTGATAAAAAGAGATCTGATGCTGTTCTGGAGAAAGTTTCCAACTTCAATATCCGCCAATCCTCAGGCGGATCGGCAGCCAACACAATTCACGGTTTGGCAAAGTTAGGGATAACCACTGGATTTATTGGAAAAATTGGACACGATGCTCTGGGAAGGTTTTTCGAAAGCGATTTGAAAGCCTCTGACATAAAGAGCCACATGCATCAATCGACAACCGAAACCGGACGAGCCGTTGCACTTGTAAGTCCTGACGGAGAACGGACATTTGCCACTTATCTGGGAGCCGCGGTCGAGCTTTCATCTCAGGATTTAAAACCGTCAGATTTTCAAGGATATGATATTCTACACATTGAAGGATATTTAGTTCAAAATCACGATCTTATGTTACGAGCAGTAGAACTGGCAAAAGAAAACAACTTGAAAATTTCGCTCGATTTGGCCAGTTTCAACGTGGTTGAAAGCAATTTAGAGTTCCTTAAAGGATTGGTTCACAACTATGTTGACATTCTATTTGCCAACGAAGAAGAAGCAAAATCTTTTACCGGAAAACAGCCCATGGAAGCGTTAAAAGAAATGTCAGAAAATTGTTCCGTTGCCGTAGTTAAAATAGGTAAAGAAGGCTCATTGGTCCGGGCCAATAACGAAATAACCAAAGTTGGGGTTATTGATGCAAAACCCATTGACACTACCGGAGCCGGAGACCTTTATGCTGCTGGGTTTTTATACGGATTGTCGGGTCAAAAGAGCTCAGCCGAGTGTGGTTGGTACGGTGCTATCCTCAGTGGTAATGTTATTGAGTTCATCGGGGCAAAAATTTGCGATTCCAAGTGGGAAAAAATTCGGAAACAAATAAATGATTACCAGCAATGAAGAAATATTTGTCATTTGTACCAAATTTGATAACGTCGGCAAACCTTTTTAGTGGTTGCCTTGCCGTGGTATTTGCCTTCAAAGGGCAGTTGGAAATAGCCTTACTTTTGGTACTTCTGGCCTCGGTTTTCGACTTTCTCGACGGATTGGCTGCCCGCGCTTTCGATGCCATTTCGCCAAGTGGAAAGCAGCTCGATTCATTGTCTGACCTTATTAGTTTTGGGATGGCTCCGGCCGTCATGCTCTACGTAGCCAGTGAAAACATCTGGCACTTCAGTTTCCTGAAGTATATACCGTTCCTTTTGGTTGTTTTTTCCGCATTGAGGTTGGCAAAATTCAATATCGATACCCGTCAGGAATCCGATTTTTTAGGCATTCCTACACCCGCGAACGCATTTTTCTTTGTTTCGTTTGCCAACTTGGTACATAATCAGGAATTGGCACAGAATCAGATTCTTGTGACGGCCTTGGTTCTGTTCTTTTCGTTGATAATGGTTTCGGAGCTGAAAATATTTTCCATTAAGAAACTTTCGGTTGACAAAACCAAAAAGGTACTAACCATTCTACTCTTCCTTATTGGCGGAGTGTCAATCTGGTTTACCCAATTTTATGCCGGAGTAATTATTATTCCCGCTTACCTGTTGCTTTCAGGAGTTAAATCGTTCATAACTAAATAGATATTATTATGAAGTTCTTTGTAGAAATTGACATTATGCCCCTAAAGGCACTACTCGACCCACAGGGAAAAGCCGTAACCAGCAGCATGCACAACATTGGTTATGTGACTGTTCAGAATGTGCGCATAGGAAAACACATTACACTCGAAATTGAAGGCGAAGACGAAAACCACGCCCGCCAAAAAGTGGACGATGCCTGCAAAAAAATTCTGACAAATCCTATTATGGAAAGCTACGATTTTAAAATCAGGCCTTTATAAATATTTAGGTGATTTTATTTTTTGTCAATCAGGAGGTTTTATTTGAATGCCTTGTGACTAAACAAAAAAACATCAATTATCAGCGATTTGAAGGTCAAGAATTTATCTTTTGTAGCAGGTAGTTTTCAAATATTATTGTCAAATTGTACGTAATTTAAAATTAATTACTACCTTTGCCACGCAAATTGCGGATGTGGCGTAATTGGTAGCCGCGCCAGACTTAGGATCTGGTGTCGTAAGACGTGGGGGTTCGAGTCCCTTCATCCGCACCAGACTTCAAAAACTTGGTAAACCGCCGCCGGAAAACGGTTGGGCGGTTTTTTAGAATTAATACCTGCAATGAAAGTTTTATATATCTATATTCCGCTAACCCTGATTATTAGCAAAGAGTAAAGGTCAGTAAAGAAAAAGGTTAACCAATTGAAAAACAGATAAAAATCACAAATATGAATATCGAATTAAACAAAATCGACGACCTCAACGCCGAACTTTCTATTCAAATCAATGCAGGTGACTACAATCCAAGAATCGATAAGAAACTAAAGGATTACCGGAAGAATGCCCAAATACCAGGTTTCCGCAAAGGAATGGTACCCATGGGACATATTCAACGCCTGTATGGAAAAAGCATTAAGGCTTCGGAAATTAACGAGTTGGTGCACGAATCGTTGGTGGGTTACCTGAAAACCGACGCCGTTAAAATATTAGGGGATCCAATGATTAACTTCGAAAAAACGGACAAAGTTGAAGATTGGGACGCCGTAAATGAAATCAAATTCGTTTTCGATCTTGGCCTCCGCCCTGACGTGGAAATTAAACTGAGCAAGAAAAACAAAATTCCATACTACAAAATGGAAGTTGACAAAAATACTGTCGATACGACTATCAGTGAAATGGTTAAACGTTACGGTTCTTTAAAAGATGTAGATTCCGTTGCTGAAACCGATATGATTGTTGGTGATTTAAGGCAACTGGATGTTGACGGGAACCTCCTCGAAAACGGTATTGTTTCTGAAGCCTCGTTCTTGCGGGTTGCCAGCATTAAAGATGATAAATCAAAAGAGCTGTTTATTGGTAAAAAGAAAGACGAAAAAGTGATCTTCAATCCCAAAACAGCATTGGAAAATCCCACCGAAATCGCGGGCTTGCTAAAAATTGAAAGAGACGATGCTCAGGATTTGGATTGTAATTTTGAAGTTACCATCAGTCAGATACGTCGATTGATTGAGGCCGAAATAAACACCGATTTATTTAAGAAAGTCTATCCCGATACGGAAATTTCCACCGAGGAGGAATTCCGTGCCCGCTTGATAGCAGATATCGAGAAATCAAACCATTTTGCCCATCAAACAAAATTTCTTCAGACAGCAAGAACATACCTGGTCGAGAAGTTTGGCCCACAACTGCCCGAAGATTTGCTAAAACGTTGGTTGGTTGATCACGAGAAGTCCATGACCGCTGAAAAAGTCGAAGAGGTGTGGCCCGGTTACCGCAAATCATTCCAATGGCAGCTGATAGTTGAGAAAATTGCCAAGGACAGCGATGTCAAAATTGCCGAAGAAGACATCATTAAGTTAGCCAAAGAAGAAGTACGGCGCGCATTTTCGCATTACAATATGCACAACATCCCGGAAGAAACACTGGCTAACTTAGCCAAATCAAACCTCGAAAAAGAAGGAAAATACCATCAATATGCTTCCATGGCCATAGAAGATAAAGTGCTTGGAAAAATCAGGGAAATGGCCAATGTCGAAGAAATTGCCATTGCTGCCGAAAAATTCTACGAACAATAAAATCAGAGGCTTATGTTTCCAAAAGACGAATTCAAAAAGTATGCAATAAAGCATCGCGGATTGAGCAGCATGGTCTATGACCGTTACACTTCCGTTCTGAACAACTACATCTCGCCCACAATTATTGAAGAGCGTCAGTTAAACGTGGCAAGTATGGATGTATTCTCACGTCTGATGATGGACAGGATTATTTTTCTTGGTCTGCCTATTGACGACTATGTAGCAAACATCATTCAGGCACAGTTGCTCTTTTTGGAATCGGCTGATCCTTCGAAAGATATTCAGATATATTTCAATACACCCGGAGGAAGTGTCCATGCAGGACTTGGAATCTATGACACCATGCAATTCATTTCAGCCGACGTTGCAACCATATGCACTGGCATGGCTGCAAGTATGGGTGCGGTATTGTTATGTGCCGGAACTAAAGGAAAGCGTTCAGCACTGACCCACAGTCGTGTGATGATTCATCAGCCAATGGGTGGTGCACAGGGACAGGCAACAGATATTGAAATCACTGTTCGCGAAATCCAAAAACTAAAACGCGAACTGTATGAAATCATCGCTTATCACTCTGGAAACGAATACGATAAGGTTGAGAAAGACAGCGATCGTGACTACTGGATGACCGCAAAAGAAGCGGTTGAATATGGAATGATCGACGAAGTTCTGGAAAAGAACAAGTCGAAAAAAATAACATAATTACATCAGTTTATCAAAACAGGCATGATTTTCTAATGTCTGTTTTGTCATTTTAAAGATAATTACAATGGAACGATGTTCATTTTGCGGACGTACCGAGAAAGATGTCAACATGCTCATATCGGGCATTAGCGGACACATCTGTGATTCATGTGTCGAACAGGCTCACGGAATTCTGGGCGAAGAATCGAAACGCAAAAGCAGTTTTAATATCGACAGTACAAAGCTTCAAAAGCCAAAGCAAATCAAGGAGTTTCTTGACCAATACGTTATAGGCCAACACGATGCTAAAAAATTCCTTTCTGTTGCAGTTTACAATCATTACAAGCGACTATCCCAAAAGGAAACATTTGACGAAACGGAAATCGAGAAGTCAAACATAATCATGGTTGGCCCTACAGGAACAGGTAAGACCTTGCTTGCCAAGACCATTGCAAAAATGCTGCACGTGCCTTTTACTATAGTTGACGCAACTGTCCTGACCGAGGCAGGCTATGTAGGCGAAGATATAGAAAGTATCCTGACTCGCCTTTTACAGGCTGCGGACTACGACACAGCCGCTGCCGAACGGGGAATTGTGTTTATTGACGAGATTGATAAAATAGCCCGAAAAGGTGATAATCCCTCCATTACACGTGATGTTAGCGGTGAGGGTGTCCAGCAGGGACTTCTTAAACTCCTCGAAGGATCTGTTGTGAACGTTCCTCCTCAGGGGGGCAGGAAACATCCCGAGCAGCGCATGATTGCCGTTGATACCAAAAACATCCTCTTTATTTGTGGTGGCGCTTTCGATGGTATTGAAAGAAAAATTGCCCAACGATTAAATACTACCGTTGTTGGCTTTAATTCATCGAAAGAGACGGCACAAATTGACCGTGGCAACCTAATGCAATATATTGCTCCTCAGGACTTAAAGAGCTTTGGCTTAATTCCTGAAATTATTGGACGGTTGCCGGTTTTAACCTATTTGGATCCACTTGATCCGGAAGCTTTGCGCCAAATACTAACCGAACCGAAAAATGCTATAGTGAAACAATATACAAAATTGTTTGCTATGGATGGTATAACCCTTACTTTTGACGATCACGTGCTTGATTATATTGTCAGTAAAGCCGTCGAATTTAAACTTGGTGCAAGGGGTTTACGTTCTATTTGCGAGATAATTATGATTGATGCCATGTTCGAACTACCATCAACACGCAAAAAAACAATGGTTGTGACCCTGGAGTATGCCAAGGAAAAACTGGAGAAAGCGGATATAGCGCGGTTAAAGGCTGCATAAAGAATAGAAGGGGAGCGCTTAGTTCCCCTTTTTTATTTCCGATTTTGGCAATGGTAGAGGCTCAAGTTTTCCTTGTTCAATTTTTACAACTATTTCTTCAATTAGGGCATCTTTACCTTTGGGGTCATAGTTAACTTTCAAAGTCTCCCCAAATAATCGTGCCAGGCCTTGCCAAAATATGGCAGAAACAGTGCCTCTCATTTGCTCGATCAGATTATAGGACGTTTTCCCGGTTTCCCTGTCAATCAGTTTTACCAAAATCCGACCCTCACTTACTTTCATTTTTACAAGCTCAGTTTTATATTCTGCCAGAAGAGCTTTTTCATATTCTTTTACCAGGCGTTTACGGGCCCGTTCCTTATCCAATTTTGCAATAGTGTCGTTTATTTCTTCCAACACTCTTACCGCCAAACGTGCGTATGGATATACTTTTCTGATCTTCTGGGCCAAGGCAATGTACTCACGGGAAAACCTGTCGTTTCCCAAGATCCTTTGAGGATAAACAACCAATGTTGGTAAGGTAATCGCGGGGATTGTATCGCCATCAACAAAAACGGAAGGAAAGACTGAGCGTTTAGGATAGATTTTTTGCCATGGAAGTTCCTGGGCCAGAATCAATTCTGGCGTGCAGACAAGAAAATACATTGCTAGTAATAACCGCAGAAACATACAGACCCTTGATATGCAAAAATAAAAAAAAGCAGCCGGAACCGACTGCTTTTTAAAACTTTGTTAGCACAAAATTATTTCACAATGGATTGAAAAACGGCTTCGTTGAAATAACGGAAGAATTCCAGGTCTTTTTGTGCATATTCTTTTAGGTCAGCTTTCTTGTCACAAGCGGTGCGTAAGTTATTCATAGTAAGGTCAGAATTTTGACGACGAGCTCCAATAATTGCTTTTAAATAGTAAATGTATGCGTCGTCCTTATTCTCAACTCTGTCTAGAATTTCCAATGCCGAGTCGTAGGCACGCTCATTCTGGGTTTGGCTATAGCTGACCACTTTTTGTAAGGCATTGTTGAATGTATTGAATCCGGCTGAGTTGAAAAGATTCCCTGCTTGCTCATATTTTCCTTCTTTCAAAGCAATAACAGCCTGGTTGTAACTGGTTTCTTTTGAACCTGAACTTCCGGCACTTAAAGTAGCCTTGGCACCTGCATAATCTTTGCGCATCAATTGAACAGCGCCTATATTATTGGTAACTGTACCGTTTTTGTTCACGTCGTTAGCGGCTTTGAAGTATTTCTCAGCTTCGTCAACGCGTCCTTGTTTGAATGCTGCCCAACCACAGTTGTTATGTGTTCTCCAGTCATCAGCAAACATTTCAGCGGCTTTTTTGTAAATTTGATATTGTTTGTCAAGATCACCTTCAAAAAGAGTAGCAGCAAACAACATTTCCTCAATTTTCAACGTGTCAGGTTTGTTAATAGAGAAATCTTTCAATTCTTCATCAGTGAATCCATTAACAGTAACAGTAACTTTAAATTCAGCACGGCGAAGGTCGGGAAGAATTTGTTTTTTTACATCTTCAAAAGCAGCAGAAATATTTTTGATTTCCTTTTCACGCACAAGAGGATCTGTGTACATAGAAAGAACTCTTAAAATTAGATCTTTATCTTTTACGTTTGAATTTTGCATCAGTGATTGGAAACCATCCCAGTCTTCGGCTGTTGAGCGTGCTTTGAAAGCATCGGCGTTGATTTCAATCTTGGCCTTTTTTGAGGTTTCATTCAGGAATTTTTGCGAAATGTCTTTACGTTTCTCGGACAGTTTTGTGTTTAATTCAATGGGACCGTCTGGAGAAGCGTATGCTTCCAAAACAATGTCTTTAATTTCCAGTTTCTCTGCTTTAGCCACAGCTGCAATGTAATCCTGAAGGGCTTTGATTTCTTCTTTCTTTAATTCAGTTGAACGAATGTCCGACTGGTTAATAAGGAAGTTGATTTTGGCGCCTTTTTCTTCGCTGGTAGTGCGGACAAATTTGTCTGCTGCACGGACAACCATTGCGTCGGTTTGTAACAGAAGGGGTGTTATAATGACACCGTCAGCAATTTTTTTATCAAAGATACCCAGCTTTTTGTCCTTCATGAATCCTTCACCGCGGGCATACAATTCGGCTTGCATCATTCCCTCGTCATAGGCAAAGGTTCCCTCCATTTCGAAAGTACCACCCATATCAAAAGAGATAGATTGGTTATTGCCTTGAACATCTTGCCCCTGAAGCCTTTTTGATGGAAGTGTTACTTCCTTGCCAGCATATTTCAACACTGGTGTTACTTCCAGTTCAGCCTTCTTGATAAAGAATTTTGGAGGAAATGTTCCTTTCATCTTAACTTTGATACTATCGCCGTGAAGTTCGAGGATTTGGGGGGTTACTTCGAATTTTACATCATCGGCAACTTTTTTCATTTTATCAAGGTTATCACACCCACTGAGTGCAACCAGGGCAAGCACTGCAGCCGACAACAAGGTCAAATTGATTTTTCTCATACTCATTTGAAATTTATGTGGTTACTATTTTAGTTTATTACTTTTAACAGTACTGGTAATTGACCATCACTTCACCGTAGATCAGTTTCAATGACACAATTCCCAATCAAAGCACAAATTTATTAAATGATTTTTAATATCAAAAACTTTAAGCACAAAATCGTATGAAGATTAATACTGTTTTAATTTATTTTCTGTAAATAATATTTCGGGATACTGCCCTGCTAGTAAAACTACCAGGCTGTTTACCGTGTTAAAAAAGGAACCGGTGATTGTTGATTCGTTTTCGATTAAAATTGTAATAGCCTGATCTACATTGCCTTCAATTCCTCTGAACTTATTCATTCCACGCAATACGCGTGTCAAAGTTTCTGTCTTGCAATAGAGCAAAAGCCATCGGTTGCGAATAAAGAACGGTACTGTTAATTTTGCTTTGATAGGTAGAATCGGAAAATTGTAAATCAATATTTTATTGATCCTCTTTTGAAAATCATCAAGGGGCACTTCGTTCAAGGCTTCCCAGTTCTTGGCCAGTATGTAATCAAAGACAATGTCAGTTACAATTCCACTATACCGGCCATGCGATTCTCGAAACAACATTTTTGTTTCCAGGTAGGATGGATGGCTGTCGGTAGTTGAATCAATGGAACGGTGCATAAAAATTCCACGCACAACTTGTTGATTAAACTTCTGATAATGATTCCCTTTTACATAATCTGCAATGAAGTTTCCCAATGCAAGGTCATTGTCAGTCTGGCTTAGGTACAAGTGGGCTAAATAGTTCATCAAAGTATTGAATAAAAGGGTATTATTAGTGCTAATATGTTTCTTAACATACCTTTTTGCTTTTATCCTTTCAAAAAAACCGTACTGTCGTATTTTTTAAACAGCTATTTTTGTCACACAAACTTAATAAATTTAAAAGGAGGACACGTTATGTCAAAAAAAAATGTGATTATTATCGGTGCTGCCGGTAGAGATTTTCACAATTTTAACACTTATTATCGTACATGCGAACAGGTGAATGTAGTTGCTTTTACGGCTGCCCAAATTCCGGATATCGACGGACGAAAATATCCTGCCGAACTTGCAGGCCCTCTATATCCACAAGGGATTCCAATTTACGCTGAAAGCGAATTACCACGCCTTATTAAAGACCTAAATGTTGATGAGTGTGTGTTTTCGTACAGTGACGTTACCTATCAGCACGTAATGAATATTGGTGCTATGGTAAATGCCGCAGGTGCCAATTTTGTTCTGTTGGGAAGCAAAGGAACACAAATTAAATCAACAAAACCGGTGATTGCTGTTGGTGCTGTTCGTACAGGCTGCGGTAAATCACAAACATCACGCCGTGTGATTGAATTGCTCATGTCACAAGGATTGAAAGTGGTAGCTGTTCGTCACCCGATGCCATATGGTAATCTTGTTGAACAAAAAGTTCAACGTTTTGCTACCGTTGAGGATTTAGCAAAACACAAATGTACTATCGAGGAGATGGAAGAATACGAGCCACACGTAAGCCGTGGAAACGTTATCTATGCAGGTGTTGATTACGAAGCAATTGTTCGTGCTGCTGAAAAAGATCCCGCCGGTTGTGACGTTATTCTTTGGGACGGTGGTAACAACGACTTCCCATTCTACAAGCCCGATCTTATGATTACTGTTGTTGACCCACATCGCCCAGGTCACGAGCTGAAATATTACCCAGGTGAGGCAACATTGAGAATGGCTGACATCGTTGTTATTAATAAAATTGATAGTTCTGACGCAGCCAGTATTCAAATTGTTCGTGAGAACATCCAGAAAGTGGCTCCTAACGCTATAGTTGTTGACGGTGCATCTCCAATCACCATCGACAAACCCGAACTTGTTCGCGGTAAAAAAGTTCTTGTAGTTGAAGATGGCCCAACCCTTACTCACGGCGAAATGAAAATTGGTGCCGGCGTGGTTGCTGCTCGCAAATATG
Source organism: Salinivirgaceae bacterium (assembly GCA_037441445.1). GTDB lineage: Bacteria > Bacteroidota > Bacteroidia > Bacteroidales > Salinivirgaceae > JAAYQU01. Next base: position 495 of record JBBISE010000091.1, on the reverse strand, counting down.
GTGCTTCCGAACTTATTGACCCTCGTGCATTTGCTGTTGGTAAACTTGCTGAAACATTCCGTATTTATCCCAATATTGGAACATTGCTTCCTGCTATGGGTTACGGTCAACAACAAATTAAAGACCTGGAAACAACTATTAACGCTACCCCTTGTGATGCCGTTGTAATTGCAACTCCGATTGATTTGAGCCGTATTGTGAAAATCAACAAACCTACTGTGAAAATTGGTTATGACCTTCAGGAAATTGGCGAACCCAATTTGTTGAGGCCTATTCAGGAGTTCATTAAAAAACACAACCTGAAAAAATAAACAGGAATATTTTTATAGAGAACCGGTAGCAGGCCTTCCTGTTACCGGTTTTTTTTTAGGGCTAGCCTCAACCCGTCAGTCCAGTTACCCTTTGGTTATTATTCAAAAAAAGAAAATCCTGTTCGGAGGATGTTTGATTCTGTTTTGACAGAAAACCGAATTGCTGAATTTAGGGAAATTTTAA
>JBBISE010000090.1:0-14041 GCA_037441445.1 Salinivirgaceae bacterium | reverse complement strand
ACTTTAATCATGCGCTTGTGTGTCGGAAAATCGGTTGTCGGCATGGGCGTTTCATTACTGAAATTGTGTACCTTTGTTCTTGGGTTATATGTTTCATATTGCAACTTTTTTTTGGTAAGGAGAGGGCAAAATTAAACTTAATCCATCAGGACAAGGAGAGAAGGAGTTTCATCTCTTTCTCCTTTGACTTGAAAATTTAATCTTTATCTCCTCTCTGTAAAAGTTGCATTTATTTGTTGAATTTATGACATCAAAAATCGACAAATACTGTAAACACTGATATCTATGTCCAAATGGCGCTTGAAGTATTCAACAGTTTTCAACTTGCTTCCCGGATAAACCAGCCTACAAAGAACCAAACTTTTAAAATAATTGGGGCACCCATCGTCAGGAAAACCAAATTTGTCGTAAATTTTTCCTAAAATTAATTCTGTACCCACAATTTGAAGTTGACAATTCGAAATGCTTTTTACGAAGTTTTTAACAACTAAATCATCATGTTCTACGAAGAGGGATTGCAGGCCTTGAATCTTCTCTAATTCAGTTCTTGCAAGCATTAACAGCAGATCCTCCTCGCGCTTGGTTCTGGCACAACTGACCGTTTTTAATAGTTTGTTCTTTCTACCCTGTTTGGTCAGAATTTGAATGCTAAGGGTGCCGCTTTTATTTCTTTTTGAACGATAAACATGCCCAAATTTACGTTGGGTCACCCAAAAATCAAAAAAAATAATCACAACATATTGATATTCAAGGGGTGTTTTTTGTGGACATCATGGGGTGCACAAAACAGGAAATCTTGCTTAACCTTTTCGGCAAATCCTAACAATGCCTGACACTTACGCCCAAATTCATTTCCACGCCGCTGGGCTGTTTAAAACAGAATGTCCATCAATTCAAAAACCGGGGAACAACGACTTGAAGAAAAGTGAACAATTTTAGGGGACAATTTCTAAAGAATTTTTCCCGAACAGGTACAATTTGTCTTTATAAAGAAAACAGTGTTGGGCCTCTGGGCATTCTTTGTTCAGGTTTTTAACATCTTTCAGTGCAATATTATAGGAATAAAGCAACGCATCGTGAATGTAATGTACTGTGGATTTGGTAATTTGGGCGTTTTCCAACCCGGGTTGCGCATGCCTTCCGTACAGTTGACCAAACAAGTCAAGTACCAACCACGAATTGTCGTTCATCAGGAACCAAAGAGTTTGATCGTATTCCAACATTTTCCTTATTTCCGACACATGACCAAATCTGGAAAACGAGAATGAGTATACGAGGCTAAGATTGTTTTGCAAAGCATAAATAGAATTTGTCTGGCGATCGGCTGCCCAAAAACCGCCATTTACCGCCTGACACATGACCACAATGTCGTTCAGTCCAGAGACTTGCAAATCAATGGGCTTGATTATTTCAACCAGATTCTTATCCAATACCGAAATCAAATACGACTCTTGATAAAAAACCAATACCCGCAAGTGATCGCGGGCATCGAACGAGGTTATCCGGTTGGACTTTGGCGAGTTCCACCGGGCTACAACCTCGCCCGAGGAGGTAATTTTAAGGATTCGGTTATCTGATTGGACGAACGCATTTCCATGATTGTCAACATACCAGTTGGTATAGGCTCCGGTTTCGATCTTAAATTGGGCAGACAGAATAGTTGTAAGAAACAGAAACAAAAACAAAAACAGACAGGATTTCAGGTTCTTGCCTAATAAAAGGAATTGACAGGATTTAATCATTTCCCCTCGGTTTTGTTCAGTGAAAGCAATTCGTCCATATACCGACGGTCATTGGCCAGGTTTGGAACCTTATTTTGCCCGCCTAGTTTTCCCCGCTGTTTCATCCAATCGAAAAACAGGTTTTGGCGAGCAACAATAATTTCGGGCATTTTCAGTACAGTGTCTTTGTACCTTTTGGCCTCGTAGTCGCTGTTTACCGATTTCAAAGCGTTGTCAAAAACATGGGCAAAGGAATCAATATCTTTTGGAAGTACCTCAAACTCAATTAGCCATTGGTGAGTCGCTTGCTCTTTATTGCTCATAAAAACAGGTGCAGCAGAAAACTCATGAACCACAGCGCCAGTTCGCCGACACGCTTCATAAAGAGCATCCAATGCATTGTGCACCATCAATTCCTCGCCAAAAGCGTTGATATACTGTTTAGTACGACCTGTGATTATGATTTTGTGCGGAGTTAACGAGGTAAATTCAACTACATCACCAATAATGTAACGCCACAACCCGCCATTGGTGCTGATTATTAAGGCATAAGGAACACCTTTCTGCACATTTTCCACGGTCAGAACGGTTGGACTTTTAGACCCAAATTCATCCAGTGGTATAAACTCGTAAAAAATCCCATAGTCGAGCATTAAAAGCATATCACGCGATTTTGGGTCGTCCTGGATAGCAAAAAAGCCTTCGCTGGCGTTATAAGTTTCCATGTAGTTCATGGAAGGAGAAGGGATAATTTCGTTATATGCCGATCTGTAAGGAATGAAACTTACACCACCGTGGATGAACAGCTCCATGTTTGGCCACACTTCTAAAAGATTCGATTTCCCGCTTTGTTTCAGTACTTCCCTAATCAGCACAAGGTTCCATGACGGAACACCGACAATACTGACAATATTCTCGCCCAGGGTCGAAGCCACAATTTTGGCAATTTTCTCCTCAAAATCTTCTATCAAGGCAAACTCGGCTTTGGGCACACGGGCAAAGCTTGTCCAAAAAGGGGCATTGTTTATTAAGATGGCCGACAAATCGCCATAACGTGATTTTTTTCGATAATTACTGATTTTTGTGCTGCCACCCAGAGTTAATGTTTTTCCTTTCAGTACTCTTGTTTTTGGGTTGTTCTTCCGGTAGATAGATAAAACGTCCTTCCCTCCACGGAAATGGCAGTCTTTCAACGCTTCTTTTGTCACCGGAATGAATTTGCTTTTATCGGAAGTGGTTCCTGACGACTTAGCGAACCATTCCACCCTTCCAGGCCACAGTAAATTTTGTTCGCCATGCCTAAGCCGCTCGACCCAGGGTTTAATATCCTCGTATTCCTGAAGTGGAACTTTGGACTGAAAGTCGTTGATTGTGTGAATATTCGGGTAATCGTGCAATTTCCCCCATTCCGTTTGCGATGCGTTGGAAATGAGTTTCAGAAAAACTTTCTTTTGCGTTTTTGTGGGGTTTTTTCTAAAATGCTCAATATCAGCCAATCGACTGTGTCCGTAAAGCGCAACAATGGCATGCAGAAGCGACATGGGATTGATTTTGAAATTTGCAATGTTGCAAATATAGCAAAATTATCAATCCTTTTTTCTCACTAAGTCCATGTCCGTTATATGAAAGATAAAAATCGGCTGTATTCTGTTTTTTTAACAAAAAGAATTAACTTTGTAAAAACAAGTTGACTATGAATACAATTGACATTATTATTGCAATTCCACTGTTGTGGGGCATTTGGCAAGGTTTCAGCAAAGGGCTGATTTTAGTGTTGGCATCATTGGTAGCTCTGCTTTTGGGAATATGGGGCGCAATAAAATTTTCCTCTTTCACGGCGGGAGTACTTTCGGAAAGCTTTGGACTAAATTCGGAATACAACTCCATGATAGCTTTTTCGGTTACCTTTATCCTAATTGTTATTGCAATACATTTGCTGGCCTTTATGCTAGACAAACTTTTCAAGGCAGTAGCCTTAGGTTTGGTCATGAAAATACTGGGTGCTGTTTTCGGAGTAGCAAAATGGGCACTGATTGTCAGTGTTTTAATTGCTCTTTTCGGAGTCATTAATGTCGATTACAAATACACTTCGAAGGAGGCACTCGATAAAAGTCTGTTGTACAAACCCGTATCGGCTGTAGCACCGGCTATTTTTACATATCTTGATTTCAGCTGGATTAAAAAGGTCACCAACGACCATCTTACACCCCAAAAAACAGAATAACAAGATTTTGGTTATGAGTAGTTACCGCTTTTGGGTTTTCTTTTTTATGTGTTCAACGTTTATCTGTTTAAGGCCATATGGAACTTTATGCCGACTTTAATCGTCCTCTTGTGTGTCAAAAAATAGTTTGTCGGCATGGGCGTTTCATCAAAAAAGAATTTGGTTTCATCAATAACCCTATTTTGTTCTTACATCAAACACCCTGATTTTGTAATTTTGTTTGTAAATTGCACATTCTAATTCAACCCTGATTTTTCCTTTTGATTACTAACTAAAAACACACATACCATGCAACTCAGGACTTTACTATGGGTACTTACAGCAGCCTTAACGCTCTCGAATGCTGCTTTCGCACAAAAAGCAAACCGTGGCCCGGGCGACATACTGTGGCAGGAAACATTCGATGCCGCAACGTGGAGCAATACCGTGGTTGACGACGCAACCGTTATTGAAAATCTTCCTGCCGGCTGGACTTTCAACGACCAAACATCCAATGGTTTTTACTGGCAATGGTCGCAACAAGGGCCACGTGGACGATACACCAGCCCCAATGGAGGATCCGTCCCCAGGGACCAACTAACACCAGCTACGCCAATATCCAGTACAACCGGTGCAAATGGATTCCTGCTGATGCCCTCGGACTGGTACAACACAAATCCGGATGGAACACCCGTTACACCGGCTATTGCAATGGATTCGTATGTAGAATTTGGGCCTGTTGATGTGTCTTCTATTCCCGAGATTCATTTCCGAATGGAATATTTTTTCAAGCTTTTAAAACCCGAAAATGCGCAGATTCTTGTTACTTTTCATGATGCTGACCAAAACACGTTTTCTTATGATTTTGAGTACGAGGAAAATATCCCATCGGCGAATACAGAAACCTTTGACTTGAATATTTCAGATTCCGTAGAAATCAATGGATTAGATGCGCAACACGTGTTTGTTAGAATTTCACAAATAGGATCAAGCCATTACTTTTTTATGATTGATGATATTTCACTCTATCAACCCCTTGACCGCGATTTCCAAATCACCCACAATTGGCTTGATTACCACATTGAAGGAGGACTGAATCCCGAGATTGACGAAAACAAGGACTATTTTGGCGGATATAAAAGCATTCCTTTGGCCGTTGTCGATACATTTCCGCAATTCCGTACCCAAGCCCTTAACTTTGGGGGCATTGTCAGGGAAGATATGTATTCGCAAACAGTCGTTGAAAATCAGGATATCCCACATATTAACCCTGTTTACCAGCATATTTCTGATTCACAGGACGTAAACCCTGCCGCTATTGGCTTGTTTGTTAATGCAGAACCATTTAAGCCCAACCAATATGGAACCTATAGCTTTACAACAACAGTAACCGACGGATTACCGGAAGATACAGATTTTAATACGGTTCAAAAGACAATCCACATCACCCAAACCCTGTATTCTTATGTTGACACATTGGCCACTGGAGGTTTTCAGGCCATGCAAGCCGATACAACAACAGTAAATATGGGCAACGGACAACTATTCTGGATTCCCGATATAGGTTCTAACACAGTCCAGTTTCAGAATATGGGCTTTTATATTCATACCAGTCAGAACGTAAATCATTTGAACGCTCAGGAAATTGAAGTCACAGGCCACCTATACCGCAAGAATGGTGTTGTTTACGAACTGGTACAATCAACTGCACCCTATAAACCAGTGGCCTCAGACCGTGGAACCTTTGTAACCCTTCCATTTGAAAACCCACAGGAATTGACCGGAAACAGCGACTATTACCTGATTTTAAAAACCACCGGACAAACCGTGTCGCAGAGGTTGATGCTGGCATCAGACCCAAATCACCAGCAATCCTACGGAAGAAGTGGAATAATCCTTGGAGCCGGAAACAATCTGATAGTGGTTGATAAAACCCCGGTCTTTTACACCAACGTAACTGGTGGTCTTATTCCCGAGGAAACGGACATTATTGCATTTAACATTGCAGGTCAGGTTGGAAACACCAATATACATGACGAAGAAAAAACCATTGATTTGACCATGCCTTTCGGAACAGACGTAACTGCATTGGTTCCAGAGTTTGTTCTGTCTGTAAATGCAACAGCAGAAATCGGTGGCATAGCACAATCCAGTGGCGTAACCTTGGTTGATTTCACCAATCCGGTAACCTACACCATTACCAACGGAACAAGCTCAACCGATTGGAGCGTATCCGTTTCTCTTTTGCCCGAGCCGGAAGCTGATTTCCTGAGTTTTACCATAAAGGGGCAAACAGACCAAACGATGATTGACACTGAGAACAACACTATTTCCCTGACCATGCCCTTTGGACAAGATGTCACAGCGTTGGTTCCGACGTTTACCGTTTCCGACGGTGCCGCGGTCTCAGTAGCTGGTGTACCCCAAGAGTCAGGAGTTACAGCAAATAACTTTGCAACTCCGGTTATCTACACTATAACAAACGGAATTGTCGCCCACGACTGGACCGTTACCGTTCTTGAAGCGCCCGAACCCGGTGCTGATTTTCTAAGCTTTACCATAAAAGGCCAGACAGACCAAACATTGATTGATACAGAAAACAACACCATTTCCCTAACCATGCCCTTTGGACACGATGTCACAGCGTTGATTCCCACATTTACCATTTCCGACGGTGCTGCTGCATCGGTTGGTGGTGTACCACAGCTATCAGGGCAAACAGCGAATGACTTTACCTCTCCGGTAACCTATACCATTACCAATGGCATTGTATCGAACGACTGGGTTGTGACGGTTTTAGAAGGACCCGAACCCATTATTCCGACCTTTACCAGCTTTTCTTTGCCGCAACAGGTTGAGCAATCAGTTGTTAACCCCATTAACCGTACTATTTTCATAAAAACCAGAGCAACCAATCTCACCTCATTAATTCCCACTTTTACCTTAAATGTTCCAACGGCTAAGGCCTTTATTGGGAGCGTTGAACAGATTTCGGCAGAGACCCCGGCAAACTTCACCTATCCCGTTGTCTATCGACTTGAAGATGGGCCACTTACTTCGGAATGGACTGTTACAGTTTCGAATATCCTTCTTACGGGAAACACCATCACCGAATTTTCCATTCCAGGACAAAGAGTTGCCGAAATTGATTCGGTTACAAATTCAATTCTGGTAGTTATGCCAAATGATACTACGTTAAATAACCTTGTTCCTGTTTTCCAAGTAAGCCAGGGAGCACGCATGTACATTGGTGATGATGAACAAATAAGCGGAACAACATCCGTAAACTTCACCAATCCTGTTACCTACACTGTGGTTTCCGAAAGTGGACAGAACCGAAATTGGCAAGTAAGGGTGGTACACATTGGAACATTACAGAGTGGAGCAGAAATCCTTGCCTTTGGTTTTAGCGGACAAACGCAACCTGCGGTAATTGACACATTGTCAAGAACAATTGCTGTAAACCTCTCCCCTCAGCTGAATATCAACAGCCTGATACCTGTGTTTGTTCTTTCATCCGGAGCAAAGGCTTATCGGGGCAATAACCTGATAACCAGTGGCGGAAACATCATTAACTTCAGCCATAATGTTACACTCAGGGTAAAGGCTGAGAATCTTGTTGACTTTAAAGACTGGACTATCCAGGTTACAAACAACCAAAGCACGTTGGCTGCTTTTGAGAGCTTCAAACTTGAGTTCGATTATAACCAGGATACTGTTGTTGACACTACATTCTACGGAACCATTTACAACTCCAACAGCAAAATAGAGATTCATTTGCCCGAGGATACACGCCTTGATTCATTGAAACCTGTTTGGACCGTATCGCAAGGAGCAACGGTAAAAATTGATACCGTTGACCAAATAAGTGGTGTATCCTATGTCGATTTATCGTCTTCCGTTAATTTTTCAGTTCTGGCTCAGGACGGAAACACGTCAAGGGTTTGGACTTTATATACATATGCCGATATTGTTGGTATTCAGAACCATGAGATATACAGTTCTGTCAGGATTTATCCAAATCCGGCAACTTCATCAATAAAGGTTAGCGTGCCCGAGGAAATGCGAAACGGGCGCTATCAAATCTACAACATTTATGGCCAAACGGTGCATTCGGAAAAATACAAAGGAGTAGCGTTTGATATCGAAATTGAAACACTTCCACGAGGAATTTATTTCGTTAAAATAAACAGCGATCGATACCAGGTTATTGAGAAAATGATGTTCAGGTAGTTTATAAACGGACTACATCATCAAGTGCCCCGAAAAACTGACTTAGGCTTTCGGGGTACTTTGTTTCTAAAAAGGTCGAATTGTAATAAAAAAACTATTGATAAGTTGGTTAATACAAAAAATAAACCCTATCTTTGCCCCACTTTTTTTAACACTTTAAAAACGATAATGTCATGCCTGCAAAGATTAGATTAGCAAGACACGGACGCAAAAATCGTCCATTCTACCACATAGTGGTAGCAGACAGCAGGGCGCCACGGGATGGTAGATATGTTGAACGCATCGGATCGTACAACCCTAACACCCACCCGGCTACGATCACGCTTGATTTCGACAAAGCGTTATCGTGGTTAAACAACGGAGCCCAACCAACCGAAACCGTTGAGTCAATCCTTCGCAAAGAAGGTGTAATGCACAAACGCCACCTGTTGAAAGGTGCGGCTAAAGGTGCTTTCACCGTAGAAGTTGCCGAAAAACGTTTCGAAGAATGGAAATCCAAAAACGAGGCTAAACTCAGCAGCTTAGTGAACAAACTGGCACAAGATGAAGTAGCCAAGGAGAAGGCCCGTATGGCAGCTGAAACCAAGAAAAACGAAGCACGTTTGGCTAAAATAGCCGAAGCCAAAGCTGCAAAAGCCAAAGCCGCTGCAAAAGCTGCTGAAGGTGAAGCAGAAACCGAAGCTGAAGCAACCGAAGAAAACTAGGATGCATAATGGCTGTTAAGGCTTCAGATTGTTTTCGTTTGGGGTCAATATCAAAAACTCATGGTGTTGGCGGTCGCTTAGTAATAAGAACAGAATACAATCTTGCACTTGCCGAATTTGATGAACCGGTATTCGTCGTCGTTGACGGATTACCGGTTCCTCTTTTTTTCGAAGAAATCATCGAAAAATCGTTTGATTCCTATATCGTGAAATTTGAAATAATTGACACCCCCGAGAAGGCAAAAGAGTTTGTGGGTTGCGAAATACTTGCCCCAAAACGCATTACCGGTCAGGGGAACATTGATTTTATTACTCAGGTAATTGGTATTGAGGTACATGACAAAAAAGCCGGTTATCTTGGAATTTGCGGCGAAATAGAGCCCATACCGGGAAACCCTCTGATGATTGTAGATTCTCCCAAAGGACATTTTTTTATTCCCATTGCAGACGAATATGTTGTAGAGTTTGTTCCCAACAAACGAATTGTTTTAGAGTGCCCTGACGGACTCCTAAACCTGTAAGGTTTCTTTCTTTTAGCCTAAACTTCCATTTCCTTTAAGGCTTCTAAGCTCGGTGTGGCAAACTCATCGAGGTTTATGCCCAGATTTTCGCATTCCAGTATGTTCTCGCGTTTAACGGAAGCCGCGAATGCTTTTTCCTTCATTCGTTTTACAATGGATTTTGGCTTTACACTGAAAATCTTCTTATCGGGATAGACCAACGCCGTTGCAAAAATCAGCCCTGTAATAGTTTCACCGGCAGCAAGGGCGTAATGGAATTTCTTGGAACGGGACTGTTTGTGTGCAGCGTCTTCGTTGTGCAACATAATGGCTTCCATTATTTCGGGGTCAACGCCATTTTTCTCCAGAATTTTCACCGCTTCCATGGCATGGGTAAGCAGGTTGGCATCGGTAATTTCGACATCGATATCGTGCGGTAATCCGGCAATCCCCCATTTGTCAGGGTCTTCGCCCAGGCGGGTTGCCAGTGCCCTCATAACTAATTCGGAAGCATGGCAATGGGCTATCATTTTCGGGTTTTTTACGTATTGGTGCAAAAGTTCGATGGCGGTATTTCTGTCCTAATCTGTTTTTTTTTTGAAAACACAAAGATGCTAAATTTGTGTGTTGTGAAAGGCGGAATGCGTGATTTTTTTACGCGTATATTGGTTGTTCATTGTCGAAAATCGTATGTCGTGGTCTAAACCGGCAACATAGTCTTTTTGAAAACCTATTATCCATTCTTTTCCACGTTGCGGAGTCTCTTTTCGTCAACCACCTCAATGTTTCTCCCCTCGATTTTCAGCAACTCTTCCCGTTCGAATTCCTTGAGAAATTTAACCGTACTTTCCACCGTAATAGATGCAAAATCGGCAATATCCTGACGGGTCAGACAACTGAAAACGTCATCGGCTGAAAATTCGGTTGAAGATAGGTAGAGTAAGGCCGAAGCCAGTTTTCCCCGCATCTGACGATACGAGATGTTGTGCAAAATGTCAATATACCGGCTCTCGTTCTGGTAATTTCTGGAAGTAATGCGCAATGCAAATTCGGGATTGCTTAACAACAACTGTTTAAGGGCCTCTTTGTCAATCATGCAAACCGAGGTATCCTTCAGTGCCATAGCGGAATAGGAGTAAACATTCTCGCCAAAAATGGAAGAAAAAGCCATGAAATCGCCTTGTCGTGCAATGCGTAGGTTTAGCTGCTTTTGTCCGCCGGTTTGAAGAAAAATTTTCACCAGCCCGTCAATAACAAACAAAACATAGGGTGCAAACGCGCCCTGTTTGAAAATGGTTTCGCCTTTCAGGTAAGTTACTCTGGTTTTCTTGCTTTCAATGATTTTCAGCTCTTTGTCGGTCAAATAGCCAAAGCATCCTATGGGCGACTCGTTATGGTTCAGGTTGCAATCTTCCACGATTGTTTTTTTATCGAAATATATTACCCTAAATTGTTCTGTACTAACTCAAAAGTATGATAAAATTATGATGCATGCCTGAACAAATCAATGCTGCATTTTTTTATCTCAGCAACAATTGGATTCGATGACTGAAAATCTCCCAATCGAAATGGATGTGGTTCGATTAATAAATCATCATCCGTTCTCATAAGCATGAGTTGGATTTGAAGATCAATAATATCCTCCACATTTTGAAATACCAGAGCAATATCAATATCGCTATCTGCATGGTTTGTTCCTTTGGCAAACGACCCAAACAGAAAAGCCTTTTCTAAAGGATATTTCCGGCTAATCATTGTAACATAGCGGGTTGCGATTTTTAAAGCTTCGTTTTTATCCATTCCCTAAAATTTGTTATGTTTGAAACCCAATATTCTGCAAAATTTGAGTTGCATTTTCTATAAAAATCTTCCTTATAGTCATCATAACGGGCATTTAAATTAAAAGTTGAAATCGTATCCAGCCAAATTCTTTGTTCTTCATTCAATAGTAATTCTGAAAAAAGTGCCAATCTTCTTAGATCATGTGTAAATGGTGCATGTGTTTTCGTTTTTTTCACAATGATGGCTTTAAGTAATCGTTCAATTACCAAGTGTCCAATGAAGAGTGCCCAATGAAAATCCTTAGTTTTCATTAAGTTGTTCATCGTCTCAAAATCACTGTCCGATCGAGAAATCCAATGATCTACAATTTTTTCAATATTCAGGGTATTCTCATTCATTGTTCAAAAATACGAAAAAAAAATAATTTGGGTTTGGTTCACAAAGTATTCTATGCAATAATTAAATCGAAATTATCTTTTTTCAAGAAATAACCTATAAAAGTTCAATCCAAAATCCCGATTTCCCAAACGTCGTTTTCTTGCGTCAGGCTTTTGCTGTGCTTAACTTTGCATTGTTGAAAACCTATAAGAAATGAAACGCGTGGCCATTCCCATATCCAAAGGCTTGTTGAGCGAAAATTTCGGTCAATGCAACCATTATCAAATATTTACTTGTATCAATGGATGCATTACTGCTGAGGACGTGCAACTTCCGCCTAAAAACGATATGGAAAAAATGCCCGATTGGGCGGCTAACGTTGGGATTACCGATATTATCACCCATAAAATCGATAAGAATATCATTGGGAAGTTTCAACTGAAGAGAATAAATCTTTTTGTTGGAGTGGCCATAAAATCTGTTTCGGAAATTCTGGACGAGTTTGTGCAAGGCAGGTTGCGATCCGATGAAAGCGTGATTACAGAAATATTAAATAACCAATAAACGTAAAGAAAATGAAACGATTACAAACAGCAATCCACGAGATTGAAACCGCAGCCGAGCTGCAAAAAATTATCAACGAAAACGAAAACGTAATGGTATGTTGTGGTCGCATGGGGCCCATGTGTATTCCGGTGTACGACATCATGGAAGAACTGGAAGAGGAACTCCCCGCTGTGAAATTCTATTCCATGGCCTTCGACAGCCAGGAGGCGGCTCCCATACGCAATGCACCCCTTTGCTCGGGTTTTATGGGTCTGCCATTCACGGTCTATTACAAAAACGGGCAAATGGTAAAGGCAACCACAAGTATCCAAAACCGAAAACAAATTACAACAATACTTGACGAGCATTTCGTTGGAAGTGCCGTAAAATCAAATGCTTAGCCTTTTCATTCTTTTGTTGCTGGGTTTATGGATGCTTTTCTTTGAGTGTTTAATTTTTGTGGGAACAAAATCATGCATGACTCAGATTATTGGTAAGTTCAACCCGAAGAAATTCGAGGTTGAACTTTTTCTAAAACACAGAAAACCATGGAAAAAATATACGATGTAATAATTGTTGGAGCAGGAGCAGCCGGTCTAACTGCCGGAATCTATGCCTCGAGGGCAAAACTGGACACGCTGATTTTGAACGAAGGCGCCGTGGGTGGTCAAATGGTGTTGACAAACGAGATAGCAAACTATCCGGGCGTGCCAACCACACAAGGTTTCGCGCTGTCGAACCTAATGAAGCAACAGGCCAAGGATTTTGGCTGTACCCTGAAAACCAACGCGAAAATAGTTCGCTACGATTTGACTGGCGATACTAAAACGCTGGAGCTGGAAGATGGCCGCGTGTTCAACGGAAAAACCGTAATTCTGGCACAAGGAGGAAGGCCTCGTCCGCTGGGCATTCCCGGCGAGGACACTTACAAAGGAACAGGAATTTCGTACTGTGCCACCTGCGATGGCGAATTCTTTACCAACAAAGAATTGGTTGTTGTTGGCGGTGGAAATTCGGCTTTGGAAGAGGCCGTGGCCTTAACAAAATATGCCAAAAAAGTAACCATAGTGCACCAGTTTGACCATTTCCAGGCGTTCGAGCATGCCATTCAGGAAGCGAAAGAAAACCCCAAAATTAATTTTATTATGGAATCGGAATTACGTGGTTTCAAAGGGAATGGGGTTTTGGAAAACGTTGAAATAGAACATCTTCCAACAGGTCGCCGAACCTTGAAAAGTACCGATGGTGTGTTTATTTTCATTGGATACTTGCCCAATACCGAATCGTTGCAGAGTGTGGTGCCCCTCAACAACCGCAACGAGATTATTGTTGATTCGGAGATGAAAACCACTATTCCCGGTGTGTTTGCCGCTGGGGATTGCATTGCAAAAAAATACCGTCAGGTAACCACCGCTGTGGCCGATGGAACTATTGCGGCGCTGAGCGCGGCGGAATATTTGCGAACAAAAAAGTAAGACAAATTAACGCCCTGAGAAACAGTTCGGGGCTTTTTTTACATTCTATTTTACCGACTTTTCCACAATTTCAATCTCCTGTGGTGTTAGTTCGTAAAGCTGATAGACCATGTGGTCTATTTCATTGTCGAGTTGGGTAATTTGGTTTTGAAGTTCGTTCACCTTTTGTTTTGCAGCGGTAAAATATTCGCGCCATTGGTTATTTTCGTTGCCCAGGGTAAATTTCACTTTTTGCTTTATAAGTCCCGCTGAATTCAAGCTCGTTAAAGGATTCCAGATTACGTGAAATATTTTGAACACCTTTATCTTCTTTCAAAGTATTTAGGAAGTTTTGTTTCTCGGCTTGTAGTTGCTTGTTTAGGGAAAGCATTTGATTGGCTTTTGTTGCCAATTCTTCTTTAGTATTGGCAATGGGGATTTGTCCAAAATATTTCCAAATTAATTGATATCCATTCTGAATTTGGGTACAGTATTTTGTAATCAACCACCAACCCATTTT